>JAUHWE010000109.1 GCA_030424825.1 Verrucomicrobiia bacterium | reverse complement strand
AGATCAGGTTGCACACCGCTGTCGCCAAACTCGTCATGTCTGGCGACAAATCCTGTCCTGAGACCATACTTTCGGGCGCTATTGAGATCTGAAAGGTGAGCTGCCGCCACCATGACTTCGTGGGGTTTGTATCCGAGAAGTTCGACGGCCCCGAGATAGACTTTTGGATCGGGTTTGTACGATTGGAAGTTTTCCGCCCCCATGATTACATCCCATGGGAGACCTGCGTTCTTGGCCATGTGCACGAGGAGTCCGTTGTCGCCGTTGGACAAAGTGCCGATAATGAATTTCTTTTTCAGGCGAGTGAGCCCTTCGACGGAGTCAGGCCATGGAGTCAGTCGGTGCCAGACTTTGTTGAGATGCGCGAGCTCATCCCGAGAAAGCGGATCGAGTCCAAATTCAGATTTCAATAACTCTAGCCGCTCCCAATGCATGGTGTCGGCCTTAAGCCAGTCTCGCTTGTTGTCTCGGAAACTCTGGGTTCCATCGTGATAGCCTTGACGCCATCGGTCGGCGAAATCACCCCAGTTTCTGGATACTCCGAGTTCTGTACCGATTGCGGCAATCTCCTTGATGATCGTGCCGCGCCAGTCAACGACCGTTCCAAATACATCGAAAATGATGGCTTTTACATGTGAGAGATCGGTGTTCATGGGAGATTAGATTGCGCGAGCGCTTTATGCTGCGATAACGGTTCGGGTATCGCGTCGTAAAGCCGTTCCTACAGGTTCTATTGGGGCAATTCGCAGGGTTCTGGTGGGTGCTCGGACCTTCGACGAAGCTCAGGTTGAAAGTTCACCGACTACTTTGATCGTTGTTCTGGTTTCTGAATTCCGAGGGAGACTGACCAGAAAGGCGTTTGAAGACGCGTGAAAAGTGGTAGGGATTTTGAAATCCAAGATTGAAGCTGATTTCCTTTATGGGGGCGTCCGTTGTTTTTAGCAAGTTGGCTGCCTGTTCGATTTTGACTCGAAGCAAGTAGTGGCTGGGTGATTCACCAAGAAGTTCAGAACAGCGTTTTGCCAGGGTCGATTTGCTGATGTCCATCTGCTTTGCCAGTTTGTCTAATGTAAGATGCTTACCATAATGGCTCAGCGCTAAATCCTCGAGTCGATTCAGGAACTGCTGGTCGTTCGACATCTTTCGAAATGCCGGTGAAAGTCGGTTCGCTGGAATATAGCTAACGAGTATCCAGAAAATGAGTTCAATCAGGCTGTCCTGGATTTCGGAGGCGAACCGGCGATCGTGCTTGGCCTGGTCAGCGATGCTTTTCAGCAGGGGTTCGATCTCTGCAATAGGTGCCGAAAACGCTTGTTGGGCGGGATCCAAGTTCCGATCGAATACGAAAATATTGTGGTTCGAATTGGGTAGCGCTTCCTCAAGATCGAATTGAAGGACATAGTGGCGCTGGCCCGGACGGAGATCCACTTCATGAAAGTCCCCCGGCTTTATTAAAAGGCAGTTGGTGAACTTTAGCTGGATCGACTCGCCGTTCAGTCGGCATCGGTAGGGACCCTCCTTCACCACGATTAACTCGAAACTGGAATGCCGATGAGCGGGGTGGCTAACCGGCGCGTCGATCGCAACTTGGTTGAATCCCAGGAAAAACGGCTTTAAGTTAATCCGGATGCGATCATTGGAATTGCGGCGTGTCGTAGATACGATTCGATAGCTCGGCTGCTTCCAGTCGATGGGGAAGTCTATGTGATCAATTCGGTTCGGTTTCCTTTCGCCTGTCATGGGGTAGTCACTCTCTAGGCATCTCTCATCGCTTCCTCAATTAGGGCGAGGAGGTTTTCATACCCCTCTATAAACTGGTCCAATGTGTTTACGGTCGCTTCGAATGATTGAAACTCGTTTACAGTCAGGCCATTCGATTCGTAGAATTTGGCTAAGTCTGGAAACTTCTCCTGCAACTCTGCCAGTAGGGTTGGGTCTTCCTCGTCATTGATTGTCTCCCGTACGACAAAATCGGATTTGCTGAAAGCCCTCCACCAGTCATAGGGAATTGATTGGAGCACTCGTTTGCCAATGATCTGAGACCACTGAAGCTCGTGACGGTAGGCGGCGGCGAGTAGAGTCGATTGAAATCCTCGCTGCTCAAATATTTTTGCCGCTTTCCTGAATACATAGACACCAGAAAGGGTGATCGCATTTTCAGACTCGATTTCAGTCCCTTCCTTGCTAGCGATACGCTTCAGGTAATCGCCTACGCGGCCAGTCATTATCGTAACGTAAGGGTGGACTTTGGATACATCGCCGCCGTTTGAGGCAAAGGTATTCAGTCCGCGTTCAATCGACTCAGCCGCCGCCACTGCCTGAGCCACGGAAAAGGATACAGTCGTATTAACGGGAATGCCTTGTCCCACTAGTCGCTCGGCCACGGCTAGTCCCGTTGCAGTGGTTGGAAGCTTGATGGCGATGTTTGGGGCGATTGATGCAAGCTCGACGGCTTGCACGAACATTTTTTCTGCATCGAGGTGGTGCTTCGGATTCACCTGTAAGGAGAGATATCCCTTTTCCCCATTAGTCTGTTGAAAGACGGGAAGGAGGGTTTCGGCAGCTTGGCGACCGATGATGGCAATGAGCCGCCAGGTAATTGCGTCAGTTGATTCCTTTGGATACTTTCGAGAGAGTTCCGCGACCACCGGCAGCCAAGTTTTCTTGTCCGCATTGACAGCGGCTTCGACGATTACCGGATTGGAGGTGGCTCCGGTCGCGCCTTTGGATACCGCTTCGGCCAATTGAGTCAAGTCGCAGGAGTCGTTCCACCAGTCAGCCCCAAGGAGCCGCATTTCGTCTAGTTTGCAAGGTATCGTTTTTGTATCCATATCTCTATTAGCTCATCCAGCTACGAGCCGCTTTGTTGCTCCATTTGCTCGTTATCTTTTTCGTTTGCGTCCAAAACCGGATGCCTTCCGCTCCGGTCATGTCCCCCACGCCAAATCGCGACGCGTTCCAGCCACCCAAAGGAAATGGATCCCGAGGTACTGGCACACCAATATTGACTCCGACCATACCCGCATTGGCTTCGGTTGCGTATCTTTCTGCGGTCGCTCCGCTTTGCGTGTATATCGATGCAGCATTTCCGAACGGACTGGCGTTTTCAATCGCTAAGGCCTCGTCGAGAGAATCGACTTGTAGCACTGAAAGCACTGGGCCAAAAATTTCATCATTAATACAATCGGAGTCAGTTGTGACTCCGTCAATGACGGTAGGCCCGACCCAGAACCCATTGGGGTTCCCTGCTGAAGGTGTCGTTCGACCATCCAGAAGGATTTTCGCGCCTTCCGCTTCCGCTTGGTTAATGTATCCCGTTATGCGGGTTTTTGCTGTGGCGCTAATGACGGCACCCAAGTCTTTTCCCAACTCAATTTTGCTAGCTAACTCAATTATCCTATCGAGAAGGGCGCTGCAATCTCCGACTAGGATCAGAACGCTCGCCGCCATGCAGCGCTGTCCCGCGCAGCCCATCGCGGAAGCCACGATATTTGCGGTAGCGATCTCGGGATCGGCGTCCGCCATGAGGGTAATGTGGTTTTTCGCGCCACCTAGGGCGAGAGCACGTTTCCCCAGTTGTCCCGCCAACGCATAGATAGAGCGAGCCGCTGGGGTTGAGCCCACGAATCCAATCGCCTTCACAGGGTCGCTTTCCATTAATAAGCGAGCGGTTTCCTTGTCACCGTTTACGACTGAGAAAACACCGTCTGGAAGACCAGAATCATGAAATAGGTCTGCGATGCGCAATGCAGCCAAGGGAGTCTGCTCTGATGGTTTGAGAACAAAGCTGTTACCACAGACCATTGAAATGGGGAACATCCACATCGGAACCATGGCAGGGAAATTGAAGGGGGTGATGCCCAGGGTGACTCCAAGGGGACTGTGTTCTGATTGGCAACGGACACCGCGGCTAACCTCAAGGGTGCTATCCATGGGAAGATTGGGAATACTGGTGGCGAATTCAACCACTTCGAGTCCCCGTTTGATCTCGTCACCGGCTTCACCCTTCGTCTTCCCGTTCTCTTGGGAGATGAGTTGAGCCATGTCTCCCATGTTTTGTTCAACCTTCTCTTTGAAACGGGCGAGAAATTGGGCTCTTTCGCGAATCGGTGTAAGCGCCCAGGATTTGAAAGCCTGCTCCGATTTCTCAACTGCTCCTTTGACTGAATCACTTCCAGCGATATCGATTTGAGAGAGAACCGATCCGTCGAGAGGGCTGATGACGTCGCGTTTTGAATCGGTTTTGGTTGATGGGATTGATGCGGCTGTTTCGGTTTTCATTTGGTCTTGGTTGAAAGTGTATATAGAATTTTGTTACACGCCACTGTAGGCGCTAAATCCGCCGTCGACCGGAATAATGGTGCCTGTGACAAAGCGGGAACCCTCAGACAATAGATAAAGGAGTGTTCCGACGAGCTCTTCTGGTTCACCGAATCTAGCCATGGGGGTATTGGCGAGAACGCGTTGGTATCGCGGCGTCAGTTCGCCATTCTCATCGAAGGCAAGGTATTTTAACTGTTCTGTCAGGAAAAAGCCGGGAGCGATGGCATTCACTCGGACCGTTGTAGGGGCTAAGTGCACCGCGAGCCATTGAGTGAAATTAGAGACGGCGCTTTTGGCTGCCGAGTAAGCGGGAATCCGTGTCAAAGGCCGAAAGGCGTTCATCGAGGAAATGTTGACGATCGAGCCAGACTTTTGTCCGACGAGCCGTTTCCCGAGTATTGAGCAAGGCAATACGGTTCCTAGCAAATTTAAATCCAAGGACTGTCGAAATCCGGAAACGTCAATTCCGAAAAACGAGTCCTCCAGATTGGAAAGGTCGGCAGAGAGCTTTTCTGCATTGGTGGTGGCGGACGGACTGTTGCCTCCGGCGCAGTTGACGAGAGACGAGATGGGTCCCAGCTGTTCCGCGATTTCAGCATCGGCATCTTGGATTGAATCAATCGACAGGACATCGCACTGGACTCCGATGATTTCTGTGCCGGTTTCATCCGCGATTTCCTTTGCGAGGTCTTGGGCCTTTGATTTGTCGAGATCGAGTATGGCGGTTCTTATTCCAGCCTGGGCGAGACCGTAGGCAAACGCGGTACCGATCACGCCGGCTCCTCCCGTCAGGACGGCTGCCTGGCTGGTTTGATCTTCATTGGTTTTAAGCATGGGCAAAGTGAATCGAAGTGATCATCGTGGGCTATCGGTGAAGTTGCCTAGTCCGACGGATTCAGGCGAATAAATAAACCTTATTTGAATATCCTATTTCTCAATTGGATATCCTATACAATCATGGGGAGGGTCGAATAAAGGGAAGGAAGTACTGGGGAAAATTTCTTACCTTGCGGCTTTAGAGATCTCCTCGAGCAACTTTCGGGCGCCTTTAATGTTCGCGACGGCGTAGGGGAATCCGAGCGTCTTTTTCCCCCAGCCGGGCTCAAAAACCAGCCAGCCTTGGTAGCCTGAAGAATGAATCGCTGAAGCTAGTCTTGGCAGATCGGTTTCGCCGCGGCCGAATATGTTTCCGTTCTCTTGCGCTTTGAAAGGCTTGAGGTGTATTTGGCAGATGGTGTCTCCGCCCCAGTCTTGAATCACTTGGTAAATGTCTTCACCTGCCCGCAGCTGATTACCGGTGTCGTAGTAGGATTTGAGGTAGGGGCTGTTTAGAGTGGCGAGAATATGGTTTATGGCGGGTTGTTTGGTGAGTGTCTCAATTCCAAGTGTGACACCGGCAGATTCCGCATGAGGCAGCAGTTCTTGAAGTAGGCTGATTACGGCTTTGTGTTTCGGACCCTCTATGTCGTTGCCAAATTCCGCTTTTCCAAAGAAAGGTACTAGAAGAATGGGTACGTCCAGTTCTTTGCAGGCCTGTATCGATTGAATTCCGATGCTTAAAGCAATGGCGCGTTCTTTAGGCTCCCACGAATTGTGCTTGTTCATTTCCCCAGCGCAAAAGGATATGATTTCAACTCCGTATTTCTTTCGAGCAGCTCGAAAAGCTTCGATAGTTTCAGGTCGTGCCAATGGGATCACTCCCTTGTCATCGGGCACACCCGTGAGTATTTGGACCCCCGAAAGACCCGCTTTATGAGTCAGTTCGATACTCTCGACCATAGCCCGATTTCCGAACGTGGATTCCATGATTCCCAGTTTTGGAGAGGCAAGAGTGATCGGGGTCGCTATTAGAGCGAGGATCCAGAGTAGGTTAGGTGTTTTCATTCGGAAAGGGTGGGGGCAAGTTCGCCAATTTCGAAGTGCGCCAATCGGAATGTAAAGATTTACCGAATATCTTAAAGGGGAAAGACATGTCTGTTTGACGCAGGAATTTCATATCCGCGAATTGTATTGTTTCATTCGGAGGACTCGCACTCAGGCAGTGCTGCGTTAGTTGGTTTGTATCTTCATACGCGGCGAAGCGCGAGCGCTAGCCCTACTTTTTCAAATGGCTGAGAATTGGTTCTCTCTCCCTTGTTGGTTGAATGGTGGAATGGGTGGGTGTGCCGTCTCCTCCTCGGACGGTTTGTTTTCGTATTTCCTTGTTGTTGATTTTCAGAATCTACATCTTAGCTCGCAAAAATATGAAATTACTTGAAAGACGTTTTCTCCTCCCCGCTTTCCTATTGTTAATCGGGGCCTTGTTGCTGGTTGCCTGCTCCAAAAACGACGGGACGATAACTCTTCGAGGGGCTTCCCAGTTTGATGGGAAGCACTCCTACACTCAGACTCTGGAGAAATTTCAGGAATTGGTGCGGGAGTACTATGGGAAGCCAATCAATTTCGAGCTCTATGAAAATAGCGAACTCGGATTGGAGAAAGACTATTTTGCTTACATGAGCCAAGGTCTCTCGGTCGACTACGCCATCGTTTCTCCTTCACATATGTCAACCTTTTCGAAGGCGGCTCCTTTGATGGACATGCCGTTTCTTTTTCGCGATTCAGATCACTGGAAAAAAGTGCTGGATGGAGATGCCCTGGAGCCAATCGTAAAGGAGGTGAATGAAAAGGCAGATGTCAGGATTATCGGCTATGCGGGAGGTGGAAAGAGACACCTGATTGTAAACAAGCCCGTAAGAAATATGGCGGAATTGAAAGGACTCAACATCCGAGTCATGGGAGCGCCGATACAAACCAAAATTTTTCAGGCAATCTCAGCCGCTCCGACCGTAATCGCCTACAACGAAATTTATAACGCAATTCAGACAGGCGTTATTGAAGCGGCCGAAAATGAAGCGACAGGGATTCAGCAAATGAAGTTCTACGAAGTTGGTCCTGAGATTTCACTTACGCAACATGCCATCACTGTCCGCCCCATCTGTTTTAGCGGGAAAACCTTCCGACGACTTCCTGAGGATTTACAGGCTGCCATACTCAAGGCAGGCAAGGAAGCGGGAGCCTTTGGGCGAGAAATTGAGTCGAATCTAGATGCGTCTGTAATGGCTAAAATGGAAGCCGAGGGAAAACTCAAGACGCATACTTTTGTGGAACGGGATACTTTGCTGCGCCTCGCAGAACCCGTAAAAGAGGCTTACGCGGCTGAAGTCGGGGCCTCCGATGTGCTGGCACGGGTAAACAGTGTGCGGTAGGGTTTGCGGTTTTTTTTCGGCGGTAGGGACCGACTGCGCAGCGATCCGCAGTGCCTAAAGCGACGCGGCGTAGTGCGAGCCCTACCTGGATTGAGTTGTTGGCGTAGCTTTTTTGTATTGTTTCATTCGTAGGGCCAGTGCTTGCGCTGTGCCGCGTAGTTAGATCTGAATGCTGCCTTTCCGGTCTTTTCTAGGAGGGCTCGACAGCTAGGCGGTTCGCAATACCTAAGCTTGGCTCAACTGATGCGGCATAGCGTAAACGCTAGCCCTACAATTTGAGTTTACTCTGATCATACAATCGTCCACCCACCGTCGATCACTAGCGTGTGGCCGGTGATCATGGACGCCGCTTTGGAGGCGAGGAAAATGACCGGTTCGGAGATTTCTTCTTGCTCGGCAAGGTCTCCCCGCAGCAGATTCTTAGTTTTCACGGCATCAGAAAAAGCCGGACTGTCTTTCATGGCTTGTTCCGCAAGGGGAGAGCGAGTCACGGTTGGGGCTACGGCATTTACGCGTATACCAAATTCGGCCCACTCGGCCGCCATGGTGCGAGTCAGGTTGTTTACACCCCCTTTGGCGCCGCTGTAC
The DNA here is from genome assembly GCA_030424825.1 of Verrucomicrobiia bacterium. GTDB lineage: Bacteria > Verrucomicrobiota > Verrucomicrobiia > Opitutales > Opitutaceae > Pelagisphaera. The sequence continues at coordinate 2,220 of JAUHWE010000109.1, read as the reverse complement.
GGCCCTCGCTCCGGAGCGCCGACGACTCCCGCCTGGGAAGAGATGTTTATAATCACTCCGCCTTCACCTTGGGAGATCATCTGCTTGGCCGCGATCTGGCTGCAGAAAAATACGTTCTTCAAATTGGCATCCACAATCAGGTCGTAGTGCGCCTCATCGCAATCGATGATTTTCGCTAGTTTGTTGTACCCCGCGTTATTAATGAGAATGTCAATACGGCCATAATGGTCTACCACGGCTTTCAGGAATGAATCGATTGACGAGACACTCGTGACATCGAGAGCATTATACAGGCATTCACCACCCGCATTCTTGATCTCTCTTGCCAGCGATTCGAGTTCATCTGTTGAACGACTGCCAATAGCCAGTTTGGCGCCAGACCTAAAGGCGTCTAGAGCGATGCGACGCCCGATACCGCGTCCTGCACCGGTCACTACGACAACTTGGTTGTCCAGCGAAAAATTGGGTAAACTGGGCATAGCGGATGTCTCTCCTATTTCGAGAGATGCTTGTCAAACCAGGCAACAAACTGGGGCTCATCGTCGATTCTGTTTGGCCAGCCATGTTTCGCTCCCTTCTTCACAACAAGTTCGAAAGGAACCCCGAATCTTTGGGCTTTCTTGCCAAAGCTCTCAGCTTGAAAAAGGGGGACGACGGGGTCCGAGTCACCGTGTATGATGTAAACAGGGGCTGTGTCTCTATTTATGTGGTAGATAGAGGACATGGCATGTCCGAGCTCCTCACGGCCTTCTGCAGTTTCCGATTCAGGTCCGAACGCCGGTTGCCAACGCGCCTGTTTCCCCACGCCAACTGCCATGTCGCCGGGTTCCGCCCAGTTACGGTAGTCTGTGGGTGGATAAAAAACCGCTGCCGCTTGAACTTCGCTGCTGGCTCGATCAACCGGGTCATTAGCTTCCGAATCTCCCGGGGCGCCTTTGGTGGCAAGGATCAGACTCAAGTGACCTCCCGCGCTGGCACCTGTCACTCCGATACGGTTCGGGTCAATGTTCCACTGGTCGGCATTGTATCGAATATAGCGTACCGCCCGGTGCATGAATCCCATAATGTCACGAACCTTGTAGCGGGGCTGTGACCCGTGCACTACGGCGAAAACCGTGTAGCCATGGTCTGTATACGGTTTAGAGTAGTCATCTTTCACTCGATCGTGACTCGATTTCCAGCCGCCACTCACAATTTTGATCACCGCGGCCCCATTCGGATTGTCTGGCACAAAGACATCCATGGTGAGAGCTACTCCCTCGACCTTGTGGTAGATGATATCCTGGATGCGTTCAGCGCCTGCGAAAAGACTACTGGCGAGTAGGAATGAGCTCAGGGCAAAAATGGGTAGTTTCATCGGTTTCAATGTATTGGGATTTAGCATTCGGTGTAAAGGGTTTCGCGATTTCAGGGAATACTCGCTATTTGATTGTATTGAAGCGGTCGCTTAAAGCGGATTTCCCTATCTCATCGCATCAAGGCATATCTGATTGTCCGAGATCCTTTGAGCATTTCACGATTACACCCGATCTGGACATGATTTTGGGCATATGGATATGCATTGTCGTTTGGCGGCAAAGGGTTTCTATTAGATTTTATCCCTCCTAGCATTCTAGCTGAAATCTGCACTATGATTCAACGAGCTCTCCTTCTTTTCTTGTTTTTTTCAACCCTGGTGGCTGCGGATCCGCAGAAGCCGAACATCGTATTTTTTCTCGTAGATGACTTGGGGTTGATGGATACGTCCGTGCCAATGCTTGTCGATAGAGCGGGTAATCCTGTACGGCATCCGCTAAACGATTGGTATCGAACACCCAATCTGGAACGGCTCGCGTCGCAGGGAATTCGATTTAGCAATTTCTATGCGCATTCCGTTTGTTCGCCGACGCGGATATCTATCATGACCGGGCAGAACGCGGCCCGCCATCGAACCACTCAGTTTATCAGTCCTCGAGGAAAGAATACGGGTGAATTTGGACCCGAAGCATGGAATTGGGAGGGACTCTGTTCGGAAAGTGTGACCTTAGCCAGTTTGCTTAGGGATAGCGGTTATCGGACGATCCACGTTGGCAAGGCGCATTTCGCCCCTCCGGGATATGAGGGAGAAGATCCGATGACTCTTGGGTTTGATGTGAATGTCGCGGGTGCGGCCCATGGTCAGCCGGGGAGTTATTTCGGCGAAGATGGCTATGGGAACTTGAACCCAAATCCTAGTCGGAA
>JAUHWE010000787.1 GCA_030424825.1 Verrucomicrobiia bacterium | reverse complement strand
TCGCCTTGATTCATCTCGAGCGGCAAGCGAATTCGAAGCGCTCGCGATCAGACGTTCGAGGGCGGCCGAAAAGCGAAGGAACGGATCATCCGGCAGGACTCCCGCGCCACGGCGGTCGACCCCCCCGCACGCCCAAAGATTGCGCAATGCAAGACTCGCTCGTGCATATTACAGGACAGGAAGGGAAATCGAAGTGGATTCGATGCGGAAAGCTCAAGGCAGGGATTCCGGCATGGATCCTGCAACTCGCCTAGCTGCCTACAATTGCAACGGGCAAACCCCAAACGGAACTCCTAGTCCTTAAACACAATATAGAATTATGAATACACGAGACCAGTACGTTGAAAAACTGAAAGCAAAACTAGACGAATGGAATTCGGAAATCGAACGCCTCGAAAAACGAGCCCAGCAGAATTCTGAAACCGCCAAGCAAGAAATCGCAAACCAGCTGACCGCCCTCAAGGAGAAGCGGGATCGAGGCTCCAAGAAACTCGAGGAGCTAGAAGGCGCCACTTCCGAGGCCTGGGAAAGTCTTAAAATCGGGGCCATGCTCGTTTGGGACGACATCACGGATACGGTATCCCATACAAAGGAGAGCTTTCAAGAGGGTCTCCAAAGCGGCCAGGGACGTCAGAAATGAAGCAGGACCCCAGCGCCTCTAGGCTACTAACATCGAGGCTAGACCTCACCGCCCGATCGTTTTCCACCCCTTTTCCAACTAATCAAGAGAGCTTGTCCGCTTCTTGAGATAAACCACCTAGAACCACCATAACCGCATGACTGAAAATACCATTGAAACCAGCACGATAAAAAAGTCCCGAGACATCATCTCGCAACTGAAAGAAATGGGGCACTACTCGAAAAACAATATCGAAAAGCTGTCGCAATTCTGGCTCCAGCTCGAGGGCGAGCTGGACCAGAAGCCATACGCGGAACGGCTGTCTAAACTTCTCAACCACGAGAGCCGATTCCACGAGGAGCTCGAAAGCCTCGTTTCCGATTACGAGATTGAGTGCAATCGCATTGAGAATGAAGCCAGCTGATTCAGCCTAGCTCAGCCAATACGAATACAGAGTAGAATCTAAGTCTCGAAATCTGTAATAGGCTCCTACATACAGATCGATCCCAGCAATCCCGGCCCAGCTCAGCAAAACGTTGTGGAAGCGGTTCGCTATCCGAAAAAACAGTCTTATTCAATGATCCAAATTGGAATAATTGAATTTTCTATCGATTAGCCTATTGTTCCGCTCAAAGTCTTGCTAAAATTTCTTGTCACTTTGTTGGCAACCAAGATACGACTCAAGTAGGCGAGCACATGAAGCAGGTGATTCCAGAGCGGAAACCTGAAAGGATAATGTTTCAAGTGACCATCGGTAGCAAGGAGCACCCTACTTGGTGATCCTGCTAGGAAGGAAAATTCCTCGGCCGATAGACAGCAGCGTTCGGGCGACGGATTGAGCGTTTAGTCAACGGCACAATTTGTTCGCGGGCTGGATAGTGCCTCTATCACACATATTTTTGCGGCTAGTGATACAAAGAAAGAACGCGCTCGATAGAGCAATTCTCCTCGCCGCAGATTCGCTCAGTCCAGTGGATCACCATACTCATGCCGGGCTCCGACGGGCTAGCGATAGTGACTTGGCATGCGACTTCCGATTGGCAGACAGAATTAACACTTCGTGACAGTTCAATTTCAAGTGTCCGTGGGTTGATCGAGCCTGTGAATGCAATTCCTTGCGGATTTCCAAATTTGTCGAGGAGATCGACAGTGATGCGGTCATCGGCGAACCAATTAAGCTGGTAGCTCGCTCGTTCGTCTTCAAGGCTCTGACTGGTACAACTGCCATTACTGACAAGTTCCGAGGTCAAGGTTCCGGTCCAAAGTCCAAAATAATCTAAACTGGGACCGATGGCGATTCGATGAAACTTGGCGCTTGAGCCTTCGTCTGGTTTCAAGTCGAGAGAAGCTTGTATCGACTGGCTGCTAGATCCGGGGAGGATCAGGCTTTCATTCCAAACAACAAGGTCTTCACTGGTTT
>JAUHWE010000108.1 GCA_030424825.1 Verrucomicrobiia bacterium | reverse complement strand
TTTGGCAGGCCATTCAATAAAATATTATAAATAGGGCTTGAGAATCGGTGAGAAGGTTTATTCCAAACGGAATAGGTTTTCCTCACATTTCTGACTGATATTATTCTATCTTTCATTTTACAAATGTACCAAATATTATATTACATCTGCAAAAGCACTTTTTAACCTACAAAACACTCGATAGCCAATCTGAAAGGTACCATATCCAATCAAATATAAATATCCTAACCAACTCCACTCTATAGATTCACCAGTCAATAGACACTTCCTGGTCAAATCAATGAAATGTAACACCGGATTGTATTTTAAATAATGATACACCTCCTCAGGAACATCACTTGGAGAATAAAACACACCACTAGAGAAGAGTAAGACAACAGACAAAAACGGAATTACCTGACCTAAATCACGAAAAAATACACCAAGAGCGGAAAATAGCCAAGAAAGACCCATCGCTAATAGTAAACAGGGAAACACCACCAAAGGAAATAAAAACAACTGGGGTCCCGGGTATCCACCATATATTGCAAGACCTAATCCCACTAAAATTAATCCTATAACAAAATGAATCGAAGCAGATGCTACGATCGATGCGGGTAGTATTTCCAATGGAAATACTACTTTTTTTACAAAACTCGGATTCGAAACTATTTGAGTCGGTGCGGTAGATATTACTTCTGTAAGGAAATGGAGGCAGATAATGCCGATAAAGATGTTTATTCCAAATTCAACTCTGGATTCTCCGTCTCTAAAGCTACCCCCATAAATATATCCAAAAACAAAAACGTACACAACGAGAAGTAGTAAAGGTTGTAAAACAGACCAAATCAATCCCAGATGACTTCCCTTATGCTGTATTTCTACCGCACGTTTTGTTAATTGTTTAAATAGATCGAAACGATGAGTAATGCAAAAAACGGGTTCTAGGACTATTTTTAGAGTTTTCATCTGGTTGGACTGTCACTTTCATTTTGCCTTATTAGATATATACTAATAATACCAACCATGCATAGTTGATTTTATATAAAAATAGATATCATTTTCACCCTAGCAACTTCCATATTCGCCAAAAACTTCGAGGTAGAAAATTGGCAGGGGTAAAAGTTCAGTTTCTGAAAAATCAATTTATTTTTTTTTTCGCTTAACTAGTATCTGTGCTCTCGCATACGCGATTTGCGTTTCTAGCATGGCCACTTCTTCGTCGGACATCTTCTCCATTGTGGCGAGAGCGTTTTCAGCCCTCTTTTGAGCCGCTTCGACTGCAGATTCATCAATCTCGTTGATGTGAATCGCGTCTTCCGCTAGAATGGAGATCTTGTCGCCCACACATTGGGCAAAACCTTTACTGATGGCTAGACTTTGACGCGTCCCTGATTTTTCAACAATTAGTTCACCGGCCTGAATCTCGGTCACAATCGGAATGTGACCTGGAAGAATATCGATCTCCCCTGAGGTCGTCGGCATGACCACAGAATCTATCGTGTCTTCGTAGACCTTGGCTTCTGGTGTGACGATCTCGATGTTCATTTCAATGGTTCGTTACGAAAACTAATCTTTTCCAGATGCCTCTAACACTTCGTCAATTCCGCCCTTCATGTAGAAGTCGTTTTCAGCGATGTGATCGAGCTCTCCATCAAGAATCATCTTGAATCCTTTGATTGTATCAGCGACTGGTACGATCTTACCTGGGAAACCCGTAAAAACCTCTGCCACATTAAAAGGCTGCGAAAGGAATTTCTGAATCTTACGTGCTCGATAAACAGTTTGCTTATCTTCAGGAGACAATTCGTCGAGTCCGAGGATAGCGATGATATCCTGAAGGTCATTGTAACGTTGGAGAACGCGCTGGACACCGCGTGCAACATCGTAGTGTTCGTCACCAACAATAGCCGGCTCAAGCGCCTTCGATACTGAAGCGAGAGGATCTACCGCAGGGTAGATTCCCAAATCGGCAATGGCCCGCTCAAGAACAATCGTAGAATCGAGGTGGGCAAACGTGTTAGCGGGTGCCGGGTCTGTCAAATCGTCAGCCGGAACGTAGACCGCCTGGAATGATGTTACAGATCCCTTTTTCGTAGAAGTAATCCGTTCCTGTAGCGTACCCATTTCAGAGGCGAGCGTTGGCTGATATCCCACCGCAGATGGAGAACGTCCTAACAAAGCGGATACTTCAGACCCTGCTTGGGAGAACCGGAAAATATTATCTACGAAAAGAAGTACGTCCTGGTTTTTCTCATCACGGAAATATTCCGCCATCGAAAGCGCAGAGAGTGCCACACGCATACGTGCTCCTGGCGGCTCGTTCATCTGACCGTACACTAGCGCGACCTTTGAATTTTCGAGATTCTCTTGATCGATAACCCCGGAGTCAGACATTTCATGGTAAAGGTCGTTACCTTCGCGTGATCGCTCCCCTACTCCTGCGAAAAGCGAATAACCACCGTGCGTTTTGGCGATGTTGTTAATCAATTCCATGATAACAACGGTCTTGCCTACACCCGCACCACCGAATGCGCCGACCTTACCACCTTTGATAAACGGGCAGATGAGATCGATTACCTTGATTCCAGTCTCCAAAATATTGGCCTTGGTATCTTGTTCGGTTAGCGGAGGAGCCGGACGATGGATCGGGTACCTTTTTTCATGTTTAACTTCGCCGCGGTTATCTACGGCGTCGCCCGTAACATTGAAGATACGTCCCAGTACACCTTCACCCACTGGTACAGAAATTGGAGCGCCGGTATCCGTAACGTCCATATCGCGCTTGAGTCCTTCGGTCGAGGACATCGCTACGGAACGTACCACACCTTCGCCCAAATGTTGTTGGACCTCAAGGGTCAGTTTCTGGCTCTCACCCGATACAGCGAAGTCAATTGTCAGCGCTTGGTAGATAGAGGGCAATGCGTCTGGTGCGAATTGGACGTCGACGACAGGTCCGATTACTTGGAGAATTTTTCCAGTGTTGCTCATTGTATTAAAGGTAAAATGGGAAAGGGTTTATAGGTGAATCAACCTTGAGAAGTCGCGGCAGCGATCTCGAGGATCTCTTGAGTGATCGCGGCCTGCCGCGCCTTGTTAAATTGAAGGGTGAGTGAATCGAGCAGTTTTGTAGCGTTATCTTTAGCAGTTTTCATCGCTACCATTCTCGCGCTATGCTCGGAGGCCCGAGCACTTAAAATTGCTTGGTACGCCTGACGGTCTACGAAAAGTGGAAGAAGTGAATTCAAAATGGAATTCACATCCGGCTCGAAGACGAAGTTACGATCATCTTCTGAAGACTCGTATGGCTCAGCATCCCTTCCACGCAACTCCGTGATCATGTCATCCAATCCTGTGATCGGGAGCAGTTTTCCAAAAGAGGGCGCTTGTGTCAGCACATTTACAAAGCGCGGGTATAAAATCTCGACCGTATCCACTTCACCCGAAAGATACTTATCGATCATAAACTCCGTAAGCTGCTTCACTTTCGTGTATTTGACTGCGTCTCCGATCTCAAAGTCAGCCAGTAAGTCTCGACTCGTTCGGCTAAGGAATTGCCTACCCTTTCTGCCGACACTCACAAACTTCATGTCTATTTCGGAGTTTAATACCTCTCGAAACAAATTTCCGTTAAGTGGGCCACACAAGCCACGGTCAGTACTGACTATGATGATACCTCTTGTCTTAACTTCCCGTTCCTTGAAAAAAGGATGATCCAATTCTTCAATACGAGTAGAAATATGAGAAAGCGTTTCAGCAAGCAATGCTGCATAAGGTTGCCCCGAGATAGCTGCTTGCTGAGCCTTTTTCATCTTCGAGGCCGCAACAAGCTCCATCGCCTTCGTGATTTGGCGAGTGTTCTTGACCGACTTAATACGCCGGCGGATTTCTCTTAGATTGGGCATTCTCTAGATTCGTTAATGGTCGCTTAATAATGTTTCAGCAGTCAGCTAGGCTTGGAAACTGTTTTTCCACTCGTCTACTGCGGTCTTGAGCTGGCCTGAGAGATCATCGTCGATTTTAGCTTTCTCTCGAATGCTAGTGAGCAACGCTTCTTTTCGGGATACGAGATAGTCCCGCAAGGAATCACTAGCGGCAACCATTTTGGATACGTCGATATCGTCGAAATAATTATTCTGCATTGCCCAGAGCACACCCACTTGCTGCTCGATCGCGATTGGATTGAACGCGGGCTGCTTGAAAAGCTCTACGATTCGGGCACCCCGGTCGAGCTGGGCCCGCGTTTTGGCATCGAGGTCGGAACCAAACTGGGCGAATGCCGCCAATTCACGGAACTGGGCCAGCTCAAGTTTGATTTTACCCGCAACTTGCTTGGTCGCCTTAATCTGCGCCGCAGATCCTACCCGAGATACGGAGAGTCCTACCGAAACAGCCGGGCGGATACCCTGGTTAAAAAGATCTGTTTCCAAAAAGATCTGCCCGTCTGTAATGGAAATTACATTGGTCGGGATATAAGCAGAAAGGTCACCCGCTAAGGTTTCGATAATCGGAAGCGCTGTTAGGGATCCGTTGCCATTGTCTTCATTGACCCGAGCCGAACGTTCGAGCAGCCGTGAATGAAGGTAGAATACATCCCCCGGATAAGCTTCACGACCCGAAGGGCGTTTGAGAATCAAAGACATTTGGCGGTAGGCGGCAGCGTGCTTGGAGAGATCATCGTAGACAATCAACGCATCCTGGCCGTTTGCCATGAACCATTCTCCCAGAGCGGCTCCTGTATACGGCGCCAAGTATTGGTTTGCTGCGGAATCAGCAGCCGGGGCGGAAACCACAATCGTGTATTCCAGCGCGCCCTTTTCTTCTAGAACACCCAGTGTACGCGCTACGTTCGAATTTTTCTGACCAACCGCGACATAGATAGAATAGACCGGCCGGAAATCAGGATCACCCGAAGCGAGGCCCACTTTGTTAATGTTCGCCTGATTAATAATGGTATCAATGGCGATCGTTGTCTTGCCGGTTCCTCGGTCTCCAATGATGAGCTCACGCTGGCCACGGCCAATTGGGATCATTGAATCGATTGCCTGGATACCTGTCATGAGCGGCTGATCCACAGACTTACGCTCAATGATACCCGGAGCGATTTTCTCCACGGGATAGGATTCCGTCGTATCGATGGCTCCCTTACCATCAACAGGGCGACCCAGTGCGTCAACGACTCGGCCAAGCATCCCCTTCCCTACAGGTACCGAGAGAAGCGTGCCGGTACACTTGACTTCATCGCCCTCTTTCAAGTGATTCGATTCACCTAGGACGACCGCACCGACTTCATCTTCCTCTAAATTTAAAGCGATTCCGATCGTTCCTCCGGGGAACTCGATCATTTCATTGTACATGACCTCCGAAAGTCCGTCTATCTTCGCTACGCCATCACCGACGGACAAGATCTTGCCGGTATTGGTGGCAACGGTTTTCGTTTGGAGATTTGCAATCTGCTGTTCAATCTGTTCGATGACGGAACTCATTATCTTCTGTATTTATTAAATGGATTCGAAGGAAAATTTAGGAGAGGGAGGCTTCAAGAGAAGCAAGGGAACTGGCAATGGAGGCATCATAGACATCGCATCCCACGACCACCCGAAGTCCTGCGATCAGGCTTGGGTCTTCTCGTAGGATCGCTGTAATCGTTCGCCCGTACTTCGCTGATAGCTGGTTTACAATACCGGCAATCGCTTCAGAACCGAGCTCACCTGCGTGGTTAACAATCGCGGTACCTTTAGCCACTTCACGTTCCACAAGTTTTAAATAAGCCTTGAGAGTCGCGATATGATGACGAGGAGGATTCTTGGCCAGCGACTTCAGGACGCCATCGATCCGCTCTGCAGAAACCACCCCACCTTCGAGGCTGACCTGTAGTAGTTGCTTGGCGAATTTTTTGATCTGCTGGTCCTGTTTCATTAAATTTCAGAAAGCTAGTTGCTACTCTCGACCAATTGAGAGCTCGCTGACTCGGAAAAGCGATTTCGGTCTTCGGCTGACAACTCCTTGGCGAGGACTTTGCTTGTTGTCGACACGACGAGACGAGCGATCTCGCTTCTCGCTTCAGACAGCATTTTCTTGCGGTCCAATTCTATCTGCTGCTCCGCTTTTGTGATAATCTCTTCCGCACGGGCTACGGCGTCCTGCGATGACTTTGAGATCTTTTCCTCGGCCACTGATCTCGCTTCATTCACAATCTGTTGCGCTTCTTGCGACGCCTTTTGAATGATTTCTTTGTGCTCAGCCTCGGCCTCGGCCAGCTTAACCTGCATCTCTTCAGCGTACTTCAGTCCGTCGGCGATCTGCTTGTTGCGATCATCAAGAGTCACAAGGACCGGCTTGAAGGCAAACCGGTAAAGCACGTATGCAAGAATCGAGAAGCTGATCACCTGCATCACGATGTGCCCAACATGTATGCCAAACTTCTCAACGAGGCCGGCAGATTCAGCAGCGGCATGCGGGTCTGCGGCAGCTATTACTGTAATGAGGTCGATCATGATTTAATTTAAAGTATCAAAGAAGGTGAGCCATCCCATTCGGATGACCCACCAAAAGTGAATTTAGCTCGCCAAGAACAGGGCCATTACGCCGAGACCTTCCGCGAGAGCCATACCGATAATGGCTTGAACAAGAATTTTTCCTGACGCGCCAGGGTTGCGCCCCACTGCTTCCGCAGCCTTCATTCCGACTAGTCCTACACCGAGGCCACAACCGAGAACACCGAGGCCCGAAGCGATATTACCGTTAATTTCTGCTAATAGGTTCAACATTGTATTATATAGTTATCTTTTAGTTTTGATGCGATCGCCCACACTTTGTGCATGGTCCCGAGTCGCAAAATTGGTTAGTGCTCGGCATGTTCATGTCCGTCGTCGTGATTGCAGATCAAACCGATGTATACGCTAAAGAGGAGCACAAATACGAGTGCCTGGACGATACCCACCAGTAACTCGAGAAAATAGAAAACCGGGATGAAGTTCATTCCATGAAGCAGATTCTCGCCCCCGAAAATATTCCCGAAAAGCCGCACCGACAAAGTCAGCGGTCGGATAGCGATTGAGACGACCTCAATCAGACCAACAAAGAGAAAGATCGGAATGAGCATGACCCACATTGCGGTACCCACTTCTTTCTTGTCGGCTTTGTTTCCGAACAAGTCGACCACGAGGGCTTTGAAACCGGCATACTTTAGAATGATGTAGGCCCAAGCCACCATTGCGACAATCGCTAAAGCCATAGTCCCATTCCAGTCAGCATTGGCTGGGCGAATCCAAGGACGTGTGATGTGGAAGTGACCGTCCGCATCCTCATATCCCATCCCCAGGGTTCCCACCCCTGGTAGCAACCCACTCCAATTCTGAATTAGAATGTAGACGAAGAATCCAAGGACAAACGGAAGCGTCGCCATGACGGCCTTCTTGCCAACGATGGGCTCGATCATGTCCCGGAGTCCCACCAGCAGATTCTCGATAATCGCCTGGCCGCGGCCGGGAATCAACTGAGGACGTCCCCCGATCATCATCCGAACTCCTATTATTACAAGAAGTACAATGACCCAGCTCGTCACCATGCTATTGGTGATGGGCAATCCAAAAACACTGAAAAGGCTCTCCGGAGCCGGCGAAACTGCAGCGTTGGCCAAGGGCAATGCAGCTTGGACACTCGCTAGAGCAAGGAAGATTGATGTTGTTTTTTTGAATCGCATCTTAATAGCAGAGTGGCCTTAAGAAAAAGTGTTGTTGATAGATCGATTTGCGTGCGTCAACTCTCTAAACACAATTCTAATCGATATGATTTGAATTGTAGAAAATCACATCTGTTTTACAACGGTAGCTAATAGCGAAAGCGGTTTTTCATTCAGCCGCCTCGATTCAAACGACTTTCAAAATATGGCAAAGCGAGACTTATCGGACGCAATCTTCGAGGTAAAAGACACTCAACGGGCAGCAAAGTCCGCAACTCATGCGTCTACCCTGAGACCAAAGGACCCTTCCCTTTTCAAACGAAGAGCGTTCGACATGTTCTATCTTTTTGGCTTTGTCCTGCTTGTACTCGCAATTGCTGTCCAAATAGTGGCGCTCATCGCTTACAGCTGAATCGATACCCTTCGGAAGCTGGAGACTACTGCTTTTCGAGAATGAGTGATTGGAAGCTATCCGCTTTCGACTGGAAAACGGTTTCACGCTCAAAAGGCCACGAGGCATCGGACGCTCGTTTCCACTTTTCCGCAGACGCGGCGACTTTCGAAGCCCATTCGAAATACTCGGTATGGTCGGTTCGAAAATGAAGCTTTGCCCCTTTTACACACCGATCCGAGAGGCGATCGAGAAAGTCCGGGTTCATAATACGGTTCTTCCAGTGCCGTTTCTTCGGCCAAGGATCGGGAAACAGGACGAACACCGACTGAATGCCTACGCCTCGCGGCAACTGCTCTAGAAGCTCCGTGGCTTCCGCCTTCAAAAAGAGCGCATTTTTCAGCCCAGCCCTTCCCACTTTTCGTTTAGCCCGCTCGATCCGGTTGCCAATCAGGTCGATTCCCATGCAGAATCGATCCTCATGGGCAGCCGCAAAATCCGTCAGCCAATGTCCATGCCCGCAGCCGATTTCCAAAACAATCTTGGAGATCCCAGTGAGGCTAGTCTTCAACTCTTGGTTTAATCGGTTCCTACGCTCCTCCACCTGCCGCAGATGCGCTTGGTAACGTTCTCCGATTCCCTCAATCGTTCCTTCCTCCACGGTCATCTAGATCGCCTCCGCTGTGACCTTTCTCTCAGTCATCGGCAAGCGGAACGAAATCCGAAGTCCCTTTCCTTCAACGTTTTCCGCCCAAACTCTACCATTATGCCAATCAATAATGTGTTTCACAATACTCAGCCCAAGCCCCGTTCCTCCCGTGTCCCTAGACCGCCCTTTGTCGACTCGGTAGAAGCGCTCGAAGATTCGGGAAACGTCACCCTTCGGAACTCCCGGACCTTCATCCTCGACCCATATCTCGATCATATCTCCCACAACAACGCACCCTATCCCTATTTTCCCTTCCGCTGGCGAATATTTTTTGGCGTTTTCAATGAGATTATCGAGGACTTGGCGAATTTTCAGAACGTCAAACCGAAGCAGAACTACCCCCTGTTCCGGCAGTTTCAAAATCAATTCTCTCCCCTCTGAGCTCAAGCTTTGCCGGTATTCCAAAGACATTTCTCGAAGCCATTCGGCGACGTCGACCGCCGATAACTCCAGCGAAGGCGATTCATTCTCCAATCGTGACAGGCTCAGTAAGTCATTGATAAGCAATGCAAGTCGCTCGGAATGGCGGTGTATCACATTGAGAAAGCGATGACGGTCTTCTTCCTCCATGTTCGCATGGTCAGCGACCAGCGTTTCCGCATAGCCTTTAATTACGGAAACGGGGGTTTTCAATTCATGGGAAGCATTTGCGACAAACTGCTTTCGCATGCTCTCGAGTACCTTGAGTTTCGTAATATTGTGCAGAACAAATAGGTACCAAGGCGTTTTCGCCTCTTCAGCTGCTTCTAATCGAGCTGCGGAAACCTCCATCCAAACCTCGCCATTCGGTTCGGAAAAAACGATTTCCTTACCAATGCCCCCTCCTACACGCTTCACCTCACGAATGAAACCGAGGAATTCAGAACTATGGAGCCCACTTTCCACTCGCTTTCCCACACTATCGCTCAGGACGGGGAAATCCTTTTGCAAGGCCTTATTCACCAACAGGATATAATTGTCTCGATCGATAATAAGAACCCCTTCTTGCAAGTTTCCAAGCGTTGTCTCTATCTGCCTCAACCGATCTGAGCTTTGCTTATCTAACCGGTCAATTTCCGCAATCAGCCGATTCAGCTCCCCGATGAGCTCCATCCAGTTTCGGCTCGTTCCCCGAAATTCGCTCGAATGAGTAAGTATTGAGGTCCGAGTGGCCAAAGATTCCGAAAGCAGCCTTATCGCACGCTTCTGCTTGTAGTATCTCGACGCGTATAGACCCGCAACGATAGCGGTGACGGCTAACAGAAAATAGGACATCAGTGATCAAAGCCGGCTACGACCGGTTTTCAATCATCCGATACCCCACTCCTCTCACGGTCTCAAGCCAAGAACCTTCGTCGCCCAGCTTTTCCCGCAACCTTCTCATATGTGTATCCACGGTACGCGTTTCCATGTCGTTCTCGTAGTTCCAAACCTTCTGGAGTAACGTTTCCCGAGTCTGAACTTTGCCGCGTTCTAGCATTAAGAGCCGCAGCAGTCGGAATTCGGTCGCTGTCAGCTCGACTGGTTTCTCTTGAACGTGAACACTATGATGCTCCACATCGAGCCTGATGCCGTTTACATCAAGAACATTTGGACTCCCCTCTTCATCCACTCCTCTCTTGAGAATAGCTAAAACCCTCAACATCAATTCCTTAGGACTGAAAGGTTTGCATAC
>JAUHWE010000786.1 GCA_030424825.1 Verrucomicrobiia bacterium | reverse complement strand
CCCGGAATAATCTTTGTCTAGGTAGATGCTTGTCTCGACTGAAGAGGCATATGCCGCCCGCTCCCTAAATTGGCTGCTTGAGCTGTAGCCAATCACTCCTTCATCGAGTTCGGCTACAAATAGCCTATAAATGCCAGTGGTGGAATATTTGGGAAACCATGACGACTTTCGTTCGTTTACCCCGTGTTTCTCAATGTCAAAACTCGTGGCCGTTTTTTCTACATAGTAGTTATAGATCTCCGTCAGGCGAGGCACATCTTCCACGCAGCCTGTCCTTATTATTAGGTTGCTCATGGATGCGTATTTGTGGGGGATCGCGGACTTAGCACCCTTCGTGTAGAAGTACCTTTCTCACTCTTCGACGGTGAGGATCTTCTGCAGCTTCTCTATTTGGTTCGCTAGTGTGGTGTTGAGGGTGCCTGCCATTGACTTGTTTTGGTCATGCCCCGCTCCATGGATTTTGGCCGCCACAACCTTTAGCGTGTCCAGGGTTGATTGGGCCGAAGGGGGAGCTTTTGATTCCAAAGCGTTAAGCGCTTTGGTAAGAGCGATCTCGATATGATGCATCTCGACGTAGGTTTCATTCTCAGTCGCGCGAGTCATTTCATCCGCAAGGGCCTTGAGGTGGCGCATCAAGTCTCTTTGGTCCATATTCTCGACGGGAGCCGATTCATAGGCTTTGGTCTGACGTTCCATGGAGTGGATGTCTTGCTTTTCGCTGCTGCAGGCTGCGAAAACTAAAAAAGCTGAAATCAAGCCAATTCGGGTATTCATTGTATTCAATATCTGGTTCGAACGCCTCTTAGTCAAATGGGTTTAGGAATTCAGTATGGCGACCACTTCGCTGTGCAAGTTTACGTTAGCGGCGATGATGGAATCGCCTTTGGCTGGGTCGTTGCCTGACCAATCTGTGATGATGGCTCCTGAGCCGCGGACTATGGGAACAAGCGCCATGATATCCCAGGGATTCGCAATCGGATCAATCATGATGTCGGCGTTTCCGGTGGCCAAGAGATAGTATCCGTAGCAATCCCCCCAGGTGCGGGTCATTTTGGTTTTAGATACAAGCGTTTCAAAGGCTTTTCCGTTCTGGCGTTTGGCGACTTCGGAATAGTCCGTGGTTAGAAGGAGGGCGTCCTTTAGTGACTTGCCGGATGTGGCCGTGGCTGGGACGCCATTAACGAATGTAGAATGACTATCGCTGCTGATCCGCTTTCCCAAAGCGGGGAAATTGATGCAGCCGAAGATGGGTTCGTCGTCTTTTAGTAAGGCGATCATGGTGCCGAAGAGTGGGCAACCTGCGGTAAAAGTTTTGGTTCCATCAATAGGGTCAATGACCCACGTGAAGTCCGAGCCTGGGTTTAGGTCGTCGTATTCTTCGCCTTTGATTCCGTGTTCCGGATACAAGACTTGGATGGCTTCCCGTATCTCGCGCTCGGTCTCTTTGTCAGCGAAGGTAACTGGGGACTGGTCGGCCTTCGTCTCGACCACCATGTCCGGATTTTCGTACACGGAGAGTATAGTCTTCTGCGTTTCTAAGCAGAGCTTTCGAGTAAACTCGTCAAATTCGTCAAATTGCATAGGATCGAAACTCTTAGATTGCGCGGAACGTTCGTGGGGATAAAGCTTTTTACCAACGAGATGGAACCTTACTGGGATGAAGCGCCGATCCACGTGATCGATTTTGAAGGCGGACCGCAATGCGGTATCGTAGAGTACGGTGTGGTGACGATTAAGGGGAGCTCGATTGATTCGGTGTCAACCCGGTTGTGCCAACCCAAGATTCCAATTCCGAAAAACGAATGGTCCGTTCACCGGATTACGACTGCGGAAGCCTCATTGGAAGAACCGTTTGAAGAAGAATGGGAACGGTTTGCTTTGTTAAGAGAGTCTGGGCCGCTATCTGCCCACTTCGCTTCGGCGGAAAACTCAATGCTCAAATCGGTGTTTCCATACCCGAGGAAATCGCCGAGCTGGTTGGACGATGGTAAGTCGATTGTGAATTGGGGCCCTTGGCTGGATACAGGCACACTGTATCGAAATATTG
>JAUHWE010000107.1 GCA_030424825.1 Verrucomicrobiia bacterium | reverse complement strand
CACCTGTAGTCAAAACCTGGTGATAGACAAGCACTGGGAGGTTGGGATTGTTGGGAAATGAAACACCGTCTGGTCCGAAATGAAACGTATTGGGTTCGATGCGTGGGACTGGCATGGACGGTTCGGACTATTCCTAGTTCAATCGAGGGGCTTCGCTACCTTTTCCTCATAAGCTCCAAGAGAGGGAGGGCGCGATCTTGAATGTCGTTTAGAGCAGGTTCGATTTCACTGCCGTGTTGAAATTGAGGTATGAGACCTAGGTTTTCCAAATACTCGGTGACGGGTTTGGTTTC
Organism: Verrucomicrobiia bacterium; assembly: GCA_030424825.1. GTDB lineage: Bacteria > Verrucomicrobiota > Verrucomicrobiia > Opitutales > Opitutaceae > Pelagisphaera. Next base: position 10,144 of record JAUHWE010000107.1, on the reverse strand, counting down.
GACTGCGTTCTGTAGTGCGGTCGCTAGTAGGTCCTTCACTGTCGCCGGCAAGCCTTTCGGAGCCAGCCAAATATAGAGCGTGTTGTATTGGAATTCCAAACCCAATTCACGTGTCGTTGGAATATCTGGATACGTGGTCAGTCTCTCCTGAGTGAAAAACAGAACCGGTCGGATACCCGCCTCAAGGAAATTACTGAAATCAAGAGTGGAGAAAATGGCGAGCTCTGTGTGCCCCCCGATAATCGAGGAAAGTCGCTGGGAACCGCCTCCAACCTGAATGAACTGGAAATCGACGTCCAATTCCTGAGCCAGAATCATGGGTACGATATGAACAGGTAAGCCGATGTTAGTTGCGAATTTGATTGGTTTGTCTTTGGATCGTTCCTGTAGGTCAGCAAACGTTGCTGTACCCGAATGTGGACCGGTTCCTATGCCAACTTCGGAATATCCGGAAGAGCCAAGAATTTCAAATGCGGTATGATCGTAGTCGACGATCCCCATCGCTTTGGATGTCACAAGGCCTTGGTGCCAAAGTCCGATCGTGTAGCCGTCTGCTTTCGCATCTCTAAGTCTCCGGGTCCCCATTGTGCCCCCTGCACCGGGTTGATTAACTATGATGAACTTTGTAGCCAGTAGTTCACTCTCTTCTATCGCGCGACCGATGGTCCGAGCAACCACATCCATGCTTCCACCGGGGTCAGTCGGAACGATGATCTTGATGGGACGATCGGGATAAGCCGCTTTTAAACTAAAAATGGGGGCGAGGGCGAACCCCAAGAGGAGAATCGAATGAATCCAATAAGCGTGCACAGGTCTGAGGTTTGCATTTTTTCTCATCCTGTGCAAAATCTATTAAGGCTCTAATCAATTGTTGTCTATCACTAGTAGCGGATTCTAAATGCGAGGGAACCAAACTGGACGCCTTTGGGTTGTTCTTTAAACTCTTTGGTGCGAAATGTGTGCGCGTAACTAAGTTCCCACTTTTTAAATCGAATGGCACCCCCGATATAAGCTTCGCCTAAGAAGCCTTCTTTTCTGATTCCCATCTCGAAATCACGGAAAAGAGGGCCATCTATGGTGATGTCGTGCCAAATAGCGGATGCACGGGCACCGAATAATCCATAGACGGACCAGTTGCTTGTATTCGTTTGTTGGGTATCGAAAATTTCATGAGAATAGGAGGTCGGGCCTAGGCGGGGGTCTGAAAAGGAAACCGGTAAGTTAAAGCCGACGCGAGAAACAAAGCCGATATCCAAACTAGTTCGGAAGTTGCCCAGCGCCACCCGCCATTCACCGAACCCGTCAATTCCGAAAAAAGCGTCTGTGGGTTCGTCGTTGAAGAGCCGACGCTTTTGAGTTAGAAACAAATTGAGGGTGGGTTCACTTGGCATCTGGCTATCCCAGCCATTGAACTTCTCAATGTTGCGCACGCTGTGAACGAAGTCCTGCGTTACTTCCGCAAACGCATTCTTGCCTGTCGTTCCAAGGGAGAGCTCGACCGAATTAGTGGCGTTGTTGTCTTTCGCATGTAGCGAAAAGCCAAAGCCGAGCCATCCTACATAGGGATGCTGTCCGGGTGGGGGTTCGGACGGCTCAAAGTCGGTCGGAGTGAACATGAGCTGGGTGATGGACAATCCATAGTTGTAGACCGGGTCCTCAGGAGCATAGAGACCGGTAATGACATCGGGCGCTCGATTTTGGACGCTTTCCAGCCAAGACTCCATCTCGGTAAAATCCGACGCTTTTCTACCTCCGGTGATGTATGACAGCCGGGCTCCATTAGTGTAGTCCTGGTCGGTATTCGCAAAAAGGTCATTGTCCAACTGAAATGTGAGCGAACCCTCCTGTGAAATGGCAGAGTCGAAACAGCAAATTAGCCCCAGTAGCAGGAAATGGATTCTCATGGTGGGTCCCACTGTTAGAGACAATTTTTTCGGGAGCAAAGAGTAAAACGCGGAAAATGGTCTCGTTCTCCTGAAACGCCATTGCCTTCGCTGGGATTCCGCTAGCGCAACGCGATTGAGTTCACGAGACGAAACAGGCGCTCTGGCTCGAGTTCGTGAAGTCGTCTAGAGCTTTTGAGATATTCAATTTTCCTCTAATTTAGGATCCCCATTTTCCTTTAGTTTGATGTTTCTCCATTCAGCATCGATCTCCTGTCTCATCTCAACCAGTCTCGCTTCGGACAATCCGTGGGAAACCGCATAGCCCAGTTGGTTCGTGAAAAACTCCTCTAGGGGCACCCATTTCCCGTTGGCTTTCACTCGGTGCGTCCAGGCGCAAATGACTAGCATATCCCGAATGGAGTTCGATTTAGTGGCGTAGTACCAAGTGAGCCAAATGCTAATCGCCCCAACGATTCCAATCAAGCAAGCCGCTAAGTAGGCAGTGCTGCTTTCCATCTCGAAATCACGGTTGACGAACGATCCGATAAAATCAAATCGGGCGTTGGCAAATATAAAGGTGATCATTAAAATGTAGGAGAGCGATTGCGCTGTAATGATCGCATATTGTTTGCGGATCCTAGATTGCTTGGGTTGGCTCGTTGGCATGTCGGTTAGGTTTGATTTGATGCCCTGTTTATACACCAATAGTTTCTATTTGGATACATAAAATTTTCATTTTGGACTAAGATCTCCATGCGTGTTTCTAAGTTGCGCTCATGACCTTAAGGGACATTGTCAAACGGGGTGCAGTATCCGGCTATCCCAGGGCAAGAAATGGGCTCAACCATGAGTGCATTTTTCCATTGAGCACTCGTTTGACTAAGATCGGAGATAGGGCTAATACTCGCGCTGCGACAAACGAGGCGAGTCACTCCGCCTCATTTTTTGCAGGGAGCTCATCGCTGAGCTGCTGTTTGGTAGAAGCTTTGCTCGAAAGCTTTTGGGTCAATGGTCTCAATAAAATAGATCCAGTTACCCGTGCCCAATTGCTTATTGATGGACTCCTCGTAGCCACTCCGTAAGTCGTTTGCTTTTCTAAGTGAGTATTTCGCTCCAAACTGGCTCAGGGCTTCAATGATCGTAGTATTGCCAGTAACCCTGATTCTGGTTTTAGGCTGTATCAAATTATCCTCTACGCCTGATCCGGACATCCCGAATCGAGATGCATGGTGGGCCGAGTCTATCGAAACTCGGAGAGCGGCTCCGTACCGGCCTTTCCATTCGGGTTCGAAGACGATTTCAAGGACTCTTTCTGCCCCGGCGCCTAAAGAGGTTTCTCCGCTGTCTTGAGTTATCGAAAAGTAGTTGGATTGAGGTCCCACAAGAGTGAGGCCACTGATCGTGAGGGATTCCGAACCAGTATTCTGCAAAATGAGGCTTTGTCTCTGTCCTCCTGTGCCGGTCTGTACGATACCGAAATCGAGGAGTCCAGGGGTCTTCCGTTGAAGGCTAGACTGAAACGGTTCGAGAAGGGAGGTTGCGTCAATGACCAACATATTCCCCACATCTTCCAGGGTTCCCCCGAGAGCATTTCCGGCCATTTCGTTGATGATAAGGTCCGTCCGACCATCACCATTGATATCGCCCGAGGCGGCGCTGTAGCAAAGTGTATCGCCGCGATCGCTTCCGGTGGTGCCCTTGGCTCCCTGGATCCAGGCAATGCGCATCTCTTGAGGAGGGGGCAATGAGGCGGGAAGGAGATCGATATTAGTAGGCCAACCTCCGGGCTGCCCATAAAGAACATGGACCGAACCCGCGTCGCTCCGGTCCAGGAAGGTGTCATGAGGATTGCCAATGCCGACATCAGCGATGCCGTCTCCATCAAAATCCCCTTGGACCATCGTGTCAGAACTAATGGCGCCAGCCACCGGTCCGTCGATAGTTGAAAACGAAACTCCGATTGGAGGGATATCCAGATTGAAGTCGAGCCCTCTCAGATTTCCGGCGTTGTAAAAGGCGTAGCCGCGACCGGCATTTGTCCTGCTCGCTGGATCTGCGACTAGGTCGCCAATCATCAGATCGGGAAATCCGTCCCCGCTGTAGTCGAGCCCGCCGAGTATCTCCTCTCCAACGGCCTGGGCGTCTTCGGGGCCATCGATTCGGGTATAGGATCCGATCGGGGGACGGTCCGCTTTGAATCGATAGTTGTCGGGCCAGAGATCCGGAGGAAAGTTTTCGTTCCAAATGATGAATACGGTGCCGTTGGTCGAACCACCCGAGCCTTCTCCCGTCCCTGATGGGGCATTGGGAAGCCGAACGGAGGCGCCGGCTCGATTCAACGTGGCCGCGACAATAACCTCTGCGGGTCCGTTTCCATCGAGATCACAGACTTGCACCGTTCCTCCAAAGTGAAAGTCGTCAGAACCGTCAGGAGGATCAATTCTTGCGATATGTCCTTTTAGCGCTCGGGGGAGCGATGAATGGCTAGTTTCTGCAAGATCAATGATTTCGGGAGCGTCGAGCAAATGAGATCCGCCTCGAATGACGAATACGGCACCTTGATTTTGAGAAACCGATGACCCATCTGCATCCACTTCGTCGGCCCCAACGAGTATGTCAGCGATTCCGTCGCCCGTGATATCGCCTGTGCGCATCCAAATGCCAAGCCGGTCATAGGGGGAGGGGCCAACGAAAGTGATTTGTTTGGCGCCTTCGGGCGGCGTTCCGAGATCCCAGTATTCCAGCGAGTTAGCCTGAGTCCTCCAAACAGGGCTACCGATGAGTAGGGTGAGTCCCCCGGACCCGCGCCGCTCCTCAGACGTCAGAGAGTAGTTCTGCCGACCAATCAACAGATCTCCCAGCCCATCTCCGGTCACGTCGTCTATCCACACCTCCGCGCCAGCGGTTTCGCCAGGCTGTTCACCCGCAATGCGCAGGAGTCTTGGTTGGATCGTTGCAGACTGAGCAGTGAATCCAATGGAGCCGTCGCCAAAAACGAAGGTCACTTCACCCGCTCCGGTTCTGCCAAGAGGGTCACCTAGAAACTGGGCGAAGGCAAAATCGGCAAAGCCATCGCCGTCGCAGTCGAGACCGCCGCAAACGGGAACGCCTAGAATGCCGTCGTTTTCAGCCCCGCGACCGAATATGCGGGTTAGGCCTAGCGAAGCGGGTGGTGAATTAAGATCAATCGTTAGGGTGGGTTCCGCGGACTGCGAAGGAGTAAGGATGAAGTTGAATGATAGAGCCGCGACCGCAAGGAATGAAGCAGTCCAAGAGCGTATACCGCACGGAGGGCTCCTGCAAAGCTCGAAGTTTCGGCTGGTCTCGCACTGGTTTGATTTCATGATTTTGAGGGTTCTTTTTAGATGCGATCCGATGAGTGGTTTGGATTCCGCTTGAGTCGTTTCTGAATGTGATACTTTGGCTTGTCGAAATCGATGCGTTTGGTTATTCGTACCCTATTCAAAGTGTGATGCTTTCATTGCACTTTTAAATCAATCTCTCTATCCCCCAAAGAATACAAAAATGACAACTTCACAAGCGCGTACAACCAGCGGCCAGAAACGCCTCTATGAAAACCTCGTCGATACGATCGGCAACACGCCCTGCATTCGGGTGAATAATTTGGCCCCAGAACATGTAGAATTGTATGTTAAGGCTGAATACTTTAATCCGGCGGGCTCGGTTAAGGATCGACTGGCGATCAGCATCATTGAAGAGGCGGAACGCAGCGGCGCCCTAAAGCCGGGGCAGACGGTGGTGGAGGCTACTAGCGGAAATACAGGCATAGGGCTTGCCATGGTGTGTGCGGCCAAGGGTTACCCTCTGGTAGTGACCATGGCGGAAAGCTTTTCAATCGAACGACGGAAGCTGATGCGGTTCTTCGGGGCCAAATTGGTTTTGACGCCTAAAGCGGAAAAAGGGTTTGGCATGTATCAGAAGGCGAAAGAGCTGGCCGATGCTAATGGCTGGTTCCTCGCCCGCCAGTTTGAGACGGATGCCAACGCCATGATTCATGAGAATACAACGGGTCGTGAGATTATCGCGGACTTTGAAGGGAAGCGACTCGACTATTGGGTAACGGGCTATGGAACTGGGGGAACGTTGGCCGGTGTATCGCGTGTCCTTCGAAAAGAGCGCCCAGATACTAAAATAATTTTGAGCGAACCCGCCAACGCCCAGTTGGTCGGAAGTGGGGTTGTCCAGGAGCGTGACGAATCGAATGCGCCAGCCGTCAGTCATTCCGCTTTTCAACCGCATCCAGTGCAGGGCTGGACTCCAGACTTCATTCCCTATGTGCTGCAGGAGGCGATCGACAAGAGAAATTACGATGAACTCATTCCCATACCTGGCCCGGAGGGAATTGAATGGTCTCAAAAGTTGGCTCAGAAAGAAGGGATTCTAACGGGAATATCTGGAGGAGCCAGTTTTGGTGTAGCAATGAAAGTGGCGGAAAAAGCAGATCCTGGATCAGTCATCCTGTGCATGCTTCCAGATACGGGCGAACGCTATTTGTCGTCCCCTCTGTTCGAAAGTATTGAAGAGTTTATGACGGAAGAGGAAATCGCTCTCTCCAAATCAACCCCCGGTTATCAGATGGATTAGTGAGGTAGGGCTACCATTCGCACGTATCGGGCGCTTAGCTCGGACAGAGCGGGTTGCGTATCTTGGATTGTGATACGCTCTAGGCCTGCTTCCAATGGCGTTACGCTAATGATTTCCAGAAGGGGCTCGGATGTAGCGGGATCCGTTTCGAGCCAATTCACAAGGTTCTGGGAGGCCTCAAATCGATAGGCTAGTCCGGATACTGGGGCCACGCGTGTCACTGACAACTGAAGGAAGCGCTGCTGAAAATCGTTTGGCTCAGAAAGCCCGTGTTGGAATTCACTGAAGAAGACGGGTTTCGGAGGGGGTGCCACACCAATCCAATTGATCCCCGACGCCGTCTCTATCGCAAAGTCACTCAAGACCGTTCCGGAGATGTGCCGCAATTCCTTTACGCTTTCCCAGCGAGCGCCGATTTTGAAATCTGAGCCGGTTTGAATGGACGCTCCCTCGGGCGCAAGATCCCCCAAAGATGCGAATGCGGACACGAGCAATTCGAGCCGAATCTGGATGGGTATACCAAACTTGATTGGGATCTCGATCTCGTAGGACGCTGTGGGTGGTACGGTTCCCGTTGGGGTCACCTCTTCCGAAAAGAGCCGATCGTAACTCAGTCGGCCTTCATCATTTATGACGGGGATTCCATTGAAGCCGGAATCAGGATCCTCGTTGTAGAACAGGCTGAGCCGGTAAAGGGCGCCACCCGAAGCGCTGTCGCCAGGGGAAAGGGCGGAAGGAACGACAGTGAGACCCCCTTCGAATGTGAGTGTGACCACGAGTATGCCTCGAGAGAAAGCTCCGATTCCGGGGGAGGTAATTGTTATATCGTCAGAAAAAGAGGAAATGGCATTGAGACCGGAATCACCCGCCGAGGTGGAAATTGAGATGAGGCTCGAAGCGGAAACGGACCCGAAATCAGCGCTGCCATCGTGAACCCCATGAGGCGTGGCTGTGGAGGTGGATACCTTTTCGGTTTCACTGGTCGCCACCTCGCCGGTTGAGCCTCCGAGTTCGACGCGAAGCGAAGTCACGGCAAGTGCCGGGCTAAGGGATAGGACCACAAGCATCGCCGTTATCGATACAGAATTCCCAAGGCACATGGTTTGACGATAGTATCTGCTTGGATTAAGCCAATGAAAAAGTTGCGTAGAACTATGGCTCGTAGCCTTCTGTGGTTTGCTTCGTGGAGGGCAAGGACCTCCGGGCCTGCCGCGTCTCTACAGTCGGTAGGTGTTATTATCTGCGCGGTATTCGAGTCTTTCTTCCACGGACCGACCTCGAAACATGTCGTGAAAGAGCTCTCTTAGTTTCTTGTTGCGCTTCACCGCATTGCCTTTGAAGTAACTGTGGTCTGACTTAACGTATTCCGCTTCGGTCACGTCGATGTAGTGGGTGTTCGAACAGTTCAGCTGTTTTGTGTAGTGTCCCAGGCGAGCCTTTTGCTCCTGCCCGGGTTTGATGCGGGATACCTTGAGTGCATAGTCGTCTTCGTTGATGACGACGTAGACTCTCTTGCGAACATCAAGTTTGCCCACCCATTGTTCGTGGTTGTGGTTGTTGGCATCCGCAGCGACCAGGCAGACGTTGTCAAAGACGAGATTCGAGGTGGCATTTTCGCTGGTGGCAAGGGTGTGCTTGAAAACGTAATTGCCCATGCTATGGCAGAGTAGGCTGATATTTGAGGAGCAGTCTTTCTCGATAAGTTTCGCGTAGAGAGAGGCGGCAGCGGTGGGGTTGTCTCGATGCTTTGTGTAGGCAGCGTCCTGATACTTATTCTGTACGGAGCGGGTCAGGAGCGTGTGGAAATACTGAATCTTGCCAATGGCGCGATTGAGAGCGCCCGCAGAAACCCGAGCATCTGATTTGTCGCTCAAATAGGAAGCGCTTCCGGAAACGGCACCACCTCCGTTTGCTGGCCAGGTAAAGGGAACCACGATGACATCGTATAGCGATTCAAGCTCTAGTGCCGCATTCAAGACATCCTTCACATCATTATTGTATCCATGAACAAAAAACAGAATAGAGCGCTTTTCTTCTCGAGCCCGCTCAAACAATTCGCAGGCGACTTTCAGGCTGGCGTACCAAGTTTGATTGATGTCGATATCGAGTTTGAATTTGGTTTTCAGGGCTTTTACCTGCGTCTTCGTGAGCTTGTCGGTAATCGGCTTCACTTTCCAGCTGCGGCCAGATTTTGTGACGTCTACGAGCCTTAGCTCGTTGGGCCCGCTGGCGTTGGGTTTCTTGCCAAAGGCGCTTAACGTTTGGGAACTGGACAGGGTGCGATTCGTGATGATGTACATAGAATTATGGGTTGGATGTTAAAAACTGGATGAAGTTCGCGGCTAACCTATTTGGCGGAAACGAATAAGAATAGTTGTCCGTTGTTGAGGCGCCAAGTATTGTCTTTGTATTCAAACTGGGCATTATTGATAATTGCATGTAGTGTTCCTTGGTCAGTCCCTAAGTCCAAGGTAATAGACAGCTCTTCCGCGTCTCGAGCTCGATATTGTTCGAGCGGTTTTAGTTCAAGGTCATTGACGTCTATCCAATCTGTAAGGTTGATTTCGTCAAGGGATTGTCCTAAATCGTTTTGAGCTACTAGCTGTTGGCCATCATTGACCAGTTTTAGAACGAGAGAGGTTTCACCCCACTTGAGTTCGAATCCTTTTTGACCCCCGTTGTAGTGATTCAACTGTGTTTGGTAAAAACGGGTGGGCTCAGCCAATTCGTAAAAGGATTGGGGATTTAGGTTCAGGGTAAGAAAGCGATGCTCCTCAGAAGATAGTTCTGGTGTAGCTCCGATGAAGGTAGTGATGGCTCCCGCCATTTCGTAATAGCGATCGTTCTTCTCTTTCCAATCCAGACGCTGCTGTTCCTCTTCGGGAAACTGTTCGATCCATTCTTCAAACTGATCCAGACCATAGTAGGAACTTAAGTACGTGATCGTTGAGTGCAGCTGATCAAAGTCATTGCTCGGTATTGAATGGGGATTGCTTTTTAGCTTACCCTCATTCAGCCATCCTCCGGTGGCGAGTAGACGTTCGAGCCGCTCCCATTGGCTATTTTGTCCGACCGTTCGAGGACTGAGCGGGCCATACGCGCAAAGAAGTACGATCGCACACAAGCTGATGGGTATTGCTTGAAAAGTCGCTTGGCGACGAATGGTGTAGAATAGGGAAATCGCCAGTAGCCAAATGGCTAACGCGAGACCACAGTACCGCAGCTCGGTAAAGCCGTAATCAGAAATCCGTTTTTGCAAGGCCAGAATCAATACGAGCGACAATGGGAGCACGGATGGAAAGTACCACCGCCAAAAGGTTTTTGCCCAGGTGGCACCGTCCTTATTTTCGGACAAGGGCCACATGAGCAAAGCCGTGAGTCCTCCTATAACGGACAATATGAGCACTGGATAACCCACCATGCCATTGGGCCAACCCCAAGCGGAAGCGAGTTTAGCGAGATAGGCGTACAGGATTCCGAAGTAGAGAACAACCAGAGGCAGCAAAATGAATTTGCAGAGAAATTGTATCCATAGGGGAACGTCGATGGAACGCGTTTTTAGTTCGGGCAATTTGGGAACGCCCCCGAGAAATAGTGCAGTGTTGAAGAAAAAGGCGAAAAAGAGCCAAAGATCGAAGAAGACATCATCGTCT
>JAUHWE010000785.1 GCA_030424825.1 Verrucomicrobiia bacterium | reverse complement strand
CTCCGGCGGTCCCGATCGAGTCAGCTAGTCGTTCTCGACATAATGAAAAAAGAAGAAATAGGTCGTTTTCTTGGAAAAGCATCCCAAGCACTTTTCGAAGGTGCGACTGGAATCGTTTCAACCGACAAGAAGGAGCTGATGAAATCTGCGGGCGAACTGCTCCAACAAATACGAGGCGGCAATTTTATAGAGGAACTAAAAAAAGAGTGGGACGAATATAGGGAAAAGGGGAAAGTTAAGCCTGATTACCAAGATACAGATCAGTGTTGGGACAATTTGAAAGAAATCCTCGAAGCGATTGATAAGGACATGCCTGATCGGATTCGGTTTGAAGCAATGAAAGCCGTTTTTATGAACTCTGCAGAGGAAAAGTTACAAGACCGAAATAGCATACTTCCTTATGAATTGATGAAAATTTCGAGAAGACTAAGTTCAGCTCAGATTCTAATCCTATCGTCATGCTACTCGATTCACACAAAGGGCGATATAGATCTAGAAAACTTCTCAGGGTATACGCAGTGGGCGGACGCTATCAAGAATGCCTCAAAACTTGAATACAGAGAAATCATTGACTTCGAAGAAAAAGGACTTGTTGAGGCTGGTTTGATTACTGGCCGTAAATACGGAGATAGTAGCGGTGTTTTTCCACGAAATTTCCGACTTACCGACTTAGGTTTATCACTCTGTGAATTCATTAAGGAGGGAGAAAAATAAAGGATCCATCGAAGCACAGCATTCGAATTGATCCATGGCTGAACAAGCCGCGATAGACGTCGGCCCTACTGTTTGCACTGGTCATTTTTAAATTCTCAAGAAAGGCAAAAAAGCATATCCGATCGTCCCATACGACTCCAGCCGACGCTTCCCGCTGAACTGTGCACATGGTGCTTCAGGTTGTCGCGATCTTGAGTCAACTCCCATCCCATCCGTGCAACAATCGTCCCTATGAAAGCGTTTCTCGAATCAAGCGAATACATTGACTGGGATACGCCGTCGGTGAAAACAAAGGCCCGCGAGCTCGCCGAGGGGCAGAGCTCCGAAAAGAATATCGTCAAAGCCTGCTTCGAGTTCGTACGGGACGAGATCAAACACAGCGGGGACTACCAACTCAACCCGGTCACCGCGAAAGCCTCCGAAGTCCTGGAGCACGGCACGGGCTACTGCTACTCCAAGAGCCATCTCCTCGCCGCCCTGCTTCGGGCCAACGGCATCCCGGCTGCCTTGTGCTACCAACGGCTCACCATCGAAAACGACCGGCCTCCCCTCTGCCTTCACGGGCTGAATGCGGTTTACCTGACAGAGATTGGGTGGTTCCGGATAGACGCGAGAGGAAACAAGGACCGCGTTAACGCCACCTTCGATCCGCCTCGCGAAAGATTGGCTTTCGCGTCGATCCACGATGGAGAAAAAGACATCGAGGGCTACTTCAGCGAGCCACTCGACGAAGTCATCACGGTCCTTACCAGCTACACTGACGTCGAGGAGGTCGCTCAGAATCTGCCAGACTGGTCAACAACCCGAGCTACTATCCAGTAAACCAGAGCGGTGGTTAGCATTTCTCCATACGCGGTCGCCGCAAGCGACGCCCCTACATCTGAATGTCATGGAGGTTGGACTTGTCAGACACTATATTAAACAGGAGGCGGGTCAACGACCCGCCCTAAAGAATTCGAAAACCAAGAATTGAAGCACTACAGAACATAGTCTGAAAACGACCTCAAAGATCCACCGCTCACTCCCATCACCACCCAAAAGCCAAGCTCACTCCGGTGTACGCGCGCTGTTCAGGTGAACAGCGCGCGTACACCGGAGGGGAGACGGAGGGATTCTCCGTGATCTGGGATTCCAGCGAGGGGGCGGCGACCGGGAAGGCCAGCCTACCACCTCAGCGTCGGGGGGAGGTACTTGGCGATCAGGTCTTCGTAGTAGGGCCTGAGCTCGCTCCAGACGGGCGCCTTGGGGCACTTGGTGTAGAGGTCGAAGGGGTTGAACCGCTTGACCCAGGGCAGCATCGACCGGTCGTGGTCGTCGAGCAGGTAGCCGTACTCGCCTTCC
>JAUHWE010000784.1 GCA_030424825.1 Verrucomicrobiia bacterium | reverse complement strand
GGATTTCCAGTTGAACTCATGGCATTTCTAAGACTGCTCGGCACTGGAAACAAACCGGTGCCGTCAGCCGTCGAAAGATTGGATATGATTCCTTGGCGTCCGATAACACCACCTGGCGAGCGCGGCGTGGCCGAAAGCGGATCGTCATAAGTAACGACAGGGTGCCGGTAGAGCGGATTCACGACCCAGAGCGCGCTGCGTAGCGGCAACGGCAGCGAACCCGTTCCCATGGTGGATCCATCCCAAACGGGTTTAACTCCATTCAGAGCCCCTACAGGAGCATTTGGATCAAAGATCGACTCTGCAAAATCTGACGTGTCAAAGGGATCGAACCATTGGGTGATCCCGTCGTTCATCGGAAACATCCGAGGTCGGTTCTCGTCCCAAGTTACGTTCTCGTAATTGGCTTTCAGGGAAGTCATTCCCCAGGCGTCACTTCCTTCGGATAAGTCCTTCTGGTAAGTAGCGGTCGCAAAATAGCGCGTATCATCCGTGAACGCTCCCGCTTGCTGGTATCCTTTTTCCTCACGCATTGTCACAAATCGAACTGCTAGGGTATCATCAATTAGCGTTCGGTTCAGATCCAGTGACGCTCGGAGACTTCCGAAACTGCCAAAGCGAAATTCCGCTTCGTTGGAATCTTTGAAAGAAGCTTGCTTTAGGGAATTGTTTATGATCCCGGCAGGGCTGCCCAACCCAAAGAGCGCCGCATTGGCTCCCCGGTTAATCTCGATTCTCTCCGTGTTGTAGGCGTCGAATTCAATCAGAGAGGAGAAGTAGTTGCGGGTCCTGTCAGCCCCCGCCAGTCCCCGTACTCGGGTTCCGGTCAACGGGCCATTTAGCCCCGTCGAAGGGACTCCTCCAGAGCCGACGTTGGCGCCACCTGAATAGTTACCGCCCAGACCAACCACCTCGGTTCCGGTCGTGTACACCAACAGGTCTTCAGTGTTCGTCGCTCCAGTATCCTCCAAAAACTCTTGAGTGACCACGGATATCGAGGTGGCGACATCTCCGAGGTTTGTGCGAATGCGAGAACCGGCCAGAGTCGAAGTAGCTCTGTATCCAGTATCGCTTGACGCATTTACCGAAAAGGGAGACAGCGTGTACACATCGACTCCTCCTGCTTCCTGCCCCTCCTGGGCGGAAAGGCTGTGAGTCGAGCTTGAAAGGGCAAGCGCCAGCAGCGCCTTGAAAAATGGTTTTCGTTTATCTTTATCTGGGATCATTAAATGGTTAGGTTGCGTTTCCAAAGTCGTTAAAGAACGCATATCGTCGTGATCTGAATCGCGTAGTTCCTGGGCCGATATACGGGATATAGCGAGGGCTCCGCTGTCGCTATCCAGGACGGCCTCGAATGGGATGCTTCCAAGCATCTGACGCAAAGCATCGCGTGGGGTAAACGTCCCCCGTACCGCATCCAATTGAAATCCAGCCAATTCGTCTGCGCGATAAAGGATTTGCAGCTCCGTAAAGGCGATGAATTTCTCTAAGGCTAGCCCCGCATCGTCCGCAGCCAGATCGAACTCCATTAGTTCGGGTTCGCCTTCTTTGGCTTTGGCGATTCCAGAGATCAGAATTGCCGCCATTGCCGCGAACGCCAGAACTTGATGGGGTATCTTTATCATACGACTCGCTCGATCGTGTCGCTGAATTATTTGGGTCGGTTTTTGGGTTGAATGAGGGCATTAGAGGCGCTTGCGGCATTCAAGATGCCTAAGCCCCTAATTTCCCCTAAAGAAATATTTCCTAATTATCGGTCTCCCTTGAGAGAGTGATCTCGTTGTCTTTGGAAAAATCCGCCTTGGCTCCAAATCCCATCTCCAACAATCTGGCAAAACCTTCTACATTGTCAGATCGAAACGAACCGCTGAACGCCATATTGCCCAACTCAGGATCGGCGATCGAGAGCTGTACGGTATTCAGAAAGTTCAACTCCTCCACGATGTCGGAGAGGCGCTGCTGCTTAAAGTTCATCAATCCGTGCTGCCAATCAAGGCGCCTAACGACCTCCTGCTTGCTCAGAACCTTCACTTCTGGCTCTCTCTGCTCGCCTGTAC
>JAUHWE010000106.1 GCA_030424825.1 Verrucomicrobiia bacterium | reverse complement strand
AAGGGTGTGAACGCACGATTGTAATCGACCAAACTGTCCTCCGCAAAGTGATTCAATTTTCCCACATCGTTCTCTAAGTGTATCCGAGTCAGAGCGACCTTTCGATGCGAGCCCATCACCCCGCGAGTTTCACCCTCCAGCTCGATCTCCACAAAGCCTCCGTCGCATATTGGCTGATCGTACTGGGTGATTTGGTAATTATTAGGACTGTCCGGATAAAAGTAGTTTTTTCGGTCCCACTTGCAATAATCCGGAACCTTGCAGTTCAAGGCGAGACCGGCCTTGATGATACCGTCCAACGCCGCCTTGTTCATGACCGGAAGCGAACCCGGAAGGCCCAAAACAACTGGGTCGACCAGAGTATTGGGCTCGTACCCATAACCGGATCGACTTCCCGAGAATATCTTGGACTCCGTCTTGATTTGAACGTGAACCTCTAGACCAATGACTGCTTCGTATTCCATTGTTAATGCCTCGTGCTCTACACTAGCGCCGGGTGTTCATTTTTGTAGTCATGGGCCGATTCGAAGGCATCCCCAATCGCAACCAGCTCGTCTTCCTTGAACGGTTTTCCTAGTATCTGCAATCCAACCGGTAGTCCATCGACGTAACCACAAGGTAATGACATGCCCGGAATACCTGCCAAATTCGCTGAAATCGTATAGATATCGCTTAGATACATGGAAAGCGGGTCCCCGGAATGAGCCCCTCTCTTGAATGCGGGACTTGGAGCTGTAGGTGTGAGCAGGGCATCCACTTCCTTGAAAGCTTCAACAAAGTCCTGCCGAATCAAAGTGCGGGTCTTCTGAGCTTTCAGATAGTAGGCATCGTAATACCCGCTACTCAGTACATAGGTTCCGAGCAACACGCGTCTCTTGACTTCATTTCCAAATCCTTCGGCCCGGGACTGGCAGTAGATGTCCACCGAGTCTTTCGCGTCAAACTCTGCCGCCCGATGCGTGTATCGAATCCCATCATACCGAGCCAAGTTAGAGGACGCTTCTGCGGTCGCGACAATGTAATAGGTCGCGACAGCGTACTCCGTGTGGGGCAATGAAACTTCCTTAAACTCGCACCCGATCGACTTGTAGAACTCAATCGCCTTTTCTACCGGTCCCATTGACGCTACATCCGATGCGTTTTCGAAATACTCTTTCGGCAAACCAATCGTCCACTTCTTTCCCTTGAAACGGTCGATCGCCGCCACATAATCGGGAACCTCCGTTTTATATGAAGTAGAATCGTGAATATCGTGCCCAGAGATGGATTGCAGCAATGCCGCCACATCTCGGACGGTACGGCCCATCGGCCCCACTTGGTCCAACGAAGAAGCAAAGGCGGCCAGACCATAGCGGGAAACACGCCCGTACGTTGGCTTTAATCCGACAATCCCGCAATGAGAGGCCGGCTGACGAATAGAGCCCCCAGTGTCGCTACCGAGAGACACGATCGCTTCACCCGCCGAAACAGCTGCGGCAGAACCTCCTGAACTTCCGCCGGGAATGCAGTCTAGGTTCCATGGATTGCAGGTGACCTTGGTTCCCGAGTTTTCAGTTGACGAGCCCATGGCGAATTCGTCCATGTTGAGGCGTCCCCACAAGATGGCGCCCGACTGTTTCAAATTACGGATACAAGTGGCATCGTACGGTGAAATGAAATCCGCCAATATCTTGCTCGAGCACGTGAGAGGTTGGTCTTTCACAGCCAACACGTCCTTTATCCCAACGGGGATCCCATCTAGGGGGCCTCGACTTTCACCCTCTTCCCGTCGCTTATCCGATTCGGTCGCCTGTTTAAGCGCGTCCTTTTCGTCAAAACTATTAAACGCCTTCACTTGATCATCAACCGCTTTCGTACGGTCGATAACCGACTGCATCAATTCAACGGAGGAAATCTCTTTTCTAGCGAGAAGTTCACTCAGCTCGCTAGCAGATTTGTAATATAGCGCGTCAGACATTTCTATTCCACGACTTTAGGTACCACGAACATATTGTTTCGTTGCTTCGGTGCGTTCTTCAGCGCTTCACTCGTTGGCAATTCCGACTCTACCCGATCCTCCCGCCAAACGTTCTCAACGGAATGCGGATGGGCCGTCGGCTCGACATCGGAAGTATCCAGCTCGTCTAGCTTATCGATGTATCCAAGAATTGATTCAAGTTGTGACGAGAACTTCTCCTTCTCCTCCGGTGTCAGAGCGATACGCGCCAGCTCCGCAACTTTATCAATATCAATGTGATGAGTATCCGCCATATTTCACAATGTTCAACTCGGTATCGCAGCCTACTAGTCTCGAATCCCGTAGGAAGTCTTTTCCCGAATCGAAGCTTGGATAGCTTCGAACGCCTTGTTCACTTCCTTATCCTTTAAAGTACGTTCGCTAGATCGAAATACCATCGACAGAGCCACGCTCTTCTTGCCTTCCGGCATTCCCTCTCCTTCATACACATCGAAGACATCAATCGACTCCAAATCAAAGGCTCCTTGAGTCGCCTTTTGAGCAATCTTTTCCACCGATCTAACCACACCGCTGGCCAACTCAGACTGATCAACCACGAGGGCTAAATCCTTAGAGGAAGACGGAAAAAGGCTAAACGCTTGAAACTTGACTCGCTTAGCAGCCTTCAAGCGCTCCGGCAATAGGCAGAACGATCCCGCCATGACATCTCCCTGGATATCCATTGCTTTGATACGTTCAAGATTCATAAGGCCGAATTCCGCAGAGATACCCGCTCTTGGATCATCAATAATTGCCGCCTGTCCCGCTTGCCACGCGGTTGAGCCGTCTTCAACCTGACCAATACCGAATCGCGTGATGTCGATACCTGCGAAGCCTGACAAAATGATCGCCCGATTTTTTGCCGCGTAGAAATCGCTAGCCGTCCGTTCTCTCCAGCTTCTCGGGCGGCCTTCCGAACACTCAGCGAATGCGACCGAGATCATCTCGACCACTTTTCCGTTCATCTCGCGAAACACCCTGCCTGTTTCGAAGAATCGAGTCGCTCCCGTTTTGCGGGACTGGTTCAATCGTAGCGTTTCTAGAATCCCCGGCAACAAACTATGGCGCAGCTGGGTTTGGTCTTCGCTAATGGGATTTTTCAATCCTAATGCCATCTGAGAAACCGACTCCGCCCAATTCTGCTGCTCACTTTCAGATCGCAACGTATAGTTCACCACTTCATTAAAGTGCTGACCCACAAGATAATTCGTAGCCCGACGAGAAAATTCCGTAATAGGATGATCGTTTGCCCCAGTCGCCGTAGCGACAACCGAGCCTGACGGAATCTTATCCGTTCCGTAAATACGCAGGACTTCCTCCAGGAGGTCGATGGGACGATCAAGATCCCCTCGATAGCTTGGAATACTGACTAGCCAATCGCCATCGTTCTCTTCTGAGACGACCATATCGAGGCGTTCCAAACTCCCCCGAATCTGATCATCAGAAATCTCGAATCCAGCTTTTGCCCGAACCCAGTCTGGTGAAAGCTCGATCTCCTTTTCACCAATCGGCTCGGATCCGGCAATATACTCTGGTCGACAAACTTCCCCGCCCGCCGTTTCCAGAATGAGCTGAACCGCGCGATCCGTCGCATAGCGAAGCGATCTTGGATCCACTCCACGTTCAAATCGGTACGAACTATCCGACGAAAGTCCCAGTGTTTTGGATACCCATCGGATGGTAGTAGGATTAAAATAGGCCACTTCCAGTACGAGGTCGGTCGTGTCGGCTTTGACCTCCGAGTTCTGGCCTCCCATTACGCCCGCCACTGCCAATGCTCGCTGATCGTCAGCGATCACGACCATGCGGCTTGAGAGCTCACGCTCCTCATCGTCAAGCGTCGTGATCTTTTCTCCGTCTCCTGCATTTCGTACCGTAATTTTCTTACCTTTGATATCGCGGGCATCAAAGGCGTGCATGGGATTGCCACATTCGTGCAGCACAAAATTCGTAACATCCACCACATTGTTGATGGGTCGCAACCCAATCGAACTCAGCAGCTCCTTCATCCAGTCGGGACTCGGACCAATGCTCACGCCTTTAATAACAGTTGCCTGGTAGAGCGGACAGTCTTCCTCACACTGAACTGAGACTCCTTCAAAAATTCCAGAACCCGACGGCCGTTCTCCTGGAGCGGGTACACCATCCACCTCTGGATACCTGAGTTCTCGCTGGTACCAAGCGGCCAATTCTCGAGCGATACCAATATGCGACAGACAGTCGGGCCGATTGGGTGTCACCTCCAAGTTGAAAACCGTATCGCTGTCCGTCAGGACATCATTGATCGGCGTCCCCAAATCCGGGCGGCTCTCGAGAATGAGCAACCCCGCCGCATCTTCCCCTGCTCCGATTTCCTTGCCAGAGCACATCATTCCATCCGACTCGACACCACGCAGCTTGGAACGCTTGATCTTGAATCCACCGGGAAGAACGGCTCCCGGAATGGCGACCGGCACTCTATCACCTACCTTGTAGTTGCTGGCCCCACATACGATTGTCTTTTCGCCAACTACATCCCCTAAAGCGACGCGACAAACGCCTAGCTTGTCAGCATCGGGATGGGGTTGCCGCTCGAGCACCTCTCCAACAATCACATTTTCAAGCTGAGGCACACCCGTAGTTTCCATATCGTCGACCTCGAACCCAAGCAGGGTTAGCGAGTCAGCGATTTCCTTTGGGCTTTCAGGGAGATCGATATAGCGTTTCAGCCAATTGAGAGAAATTTTCATGTCGTGAACAGCGTCTATTCGTCTTAAGCGAACTGCTTCAAAAAGCGGTGGTCGTTCTGATAGAAATACCGGATGTCATCAATTCCGTATATAATCATGGCAATACGCTCGATCCCCATGCCGAACGCAAAACCTGAATACACTTCTGGATCATAGCCTACCGAAGAAAACACTTCTGGCTCAACCATTCCACAACCGGCGATTTCTACCCAATCACTTCCCAGTTTAGCCAAATGGCTCGAAGAGAAATCGACCTCGAAACTCGGTTCCGTATAGGGGAAGAAATGAGGACGGAAACGAGTGGTGGTTCCCTTTCCTAGCAATTGCTCAAAGAAATAGTCGAGAATCGCTTTCAGGTCTCGAACAGTGACATTCTTGTCGACATAAAGACCTTCAACTTGATGAAAATTGGCACTGTGCGTGGCATCTACCGTGTCTCTCCGGAAGCACCTGCCCGGCGAAATAATGCGGATCGGAGGCTCCCCTTTTAACATCGTGCGAATCTGCACCGATGACGTATGCGTACGGAGCAAGTAGCGTTCGTCCGTTTTTTTGGATACATTGGCAAAATCTGCGTCATCCGGCAAATAGAACGTATCCTGTAAATCGCGGGCCGGATGATCCTTCGGCGTATTCAAGGCATCGAAACAGTAGTACTCTGTCTCCACTTCCGTTCCTTCCGCCACCGTGAATCCGATCTGCTTGAAAATACGGCTAATTTCTTCACGCACCTGGGTGAGCGGATGAACGCTTCCTGGACCCGCATCGGGTGACGGCAGAGAGGGATCAATCGGGGGACCCAGTCTTTCAGCGATTTCAGCCGCTTCGATCGCTTCGAGCGCCCTATCGTAAATAGCCTGCACAGATTGCTTGGCTTCATTAATAAGCTTTCCAAAAGTGGGGCGGTCTTCTTTCGCTACCTGACCCATGCCCTTCATCACTTTAGTCAGGGAACCATTGGGACCAGTAATCCCGGCCTTGAAAGCTTCGAAATCGGCCCGGTTTGAGACGGACCCAACATTCGCGTTGGCCGAATCTACAATCTGTTTAAGTTCCTCTTCCATAGTGCTTCGCGGAGAGATAATTTCTAGTGACTAAAGGATGCTACGGGTTCGTAAGTCAAAAAAAAGGAGTCCGAGCAGATACTCGAACTCCCATTCGTTAAAGGCGAAAATGGATGAAACGGCGAATTTGCCGCCATGATCACCGCTATTCGAGTTTAGGCGGCGGCTTTGTTTTTCAAAGCTTCCTTAGCTTTCTCGATGAGTCCGCTAAAGGCCACGGCGTCTTGCACTGCGATATCCGCTAGAACCTTGCGGTCCAGAGTGATTTCGGCAGCCTTGAGACCTTCTTGGAATCGGCTGTAGCTGATGCCTTCTGCTCTGCAAGCAGCGTTAATACGCACAATCCAAAGCTGGCGCATCGTGCGCTTTTTGGCGCGTCTGTCGCGATAGGCGTACTGCAGCGCGTGCGATACGGCGTCTTTCGCGTATTTGTACAAGCGTGATTTGTTGCCGAAGTAGCCCTTGGCTTGCTTCAGCATCTTTTTACGACGCTTGCGGTATGCTGGTGAATTAGTTGCTCTAGGCATGTTTGACCTTTCTGGTGTTAAATTTCGTCAGGTCGCCCAATAAGATTTTACCCGAACGAAATAAGTTTCTCTTGATCAGCGATTAAAGTCCGTGTGGAAGACCGCGCATTAGATCTGCTTGGCGTCCAGCTGAAACGGGTTTGTCGCTGTTGAGGTTGCGCTTCTGCTTAGTCGACTTTTGGTGAAGATGGTGACGCGTTCCAGGAGAACGGCGCATCAACTTACCAGTACCGGTTAGCTTGAAGCGTTTTGCTATGGATTTCTTAGTCTTTTGCATGACTTTTAGGAAAACCGAGAACAAAGATGTAAATTCTCCCCCGTGTAAAGGGGAAACAACGCTCATTTCGGGAAATATACGGGTCAGGTGGAGCAATCGCTCCTATCGATCAGTTTTCAAAGTTGATTTTTGCGAGATATCCCATTGCAAACGGATCCGATTTTATCGAATCTCGAACTGCTTCCCCCAACTGACAACACCCCGAATCGCCCCCGCATGAATCGTAGAAAATTTATCCAAACCACTGGAATCGCCGCCGCATCCACGGCCCTCCCCGGATGGTACCTAGAAGAATGCCTCGCTCAAGACTCCTTGCCTAATCCCAAAATGGCCAATGATCGACTAGGTGTCGCGCTGGTCGGCTGCGGAGGACGAGGGAGCGGTGTAGGCGAAGCCGCTGCCTACTACGGAGAAATGGTCGCCATTTGCGATGTGGATGATACTCAGCTTGCCAAAGCGAAGCAGACCTGGCCCAAAGCGAAAGCATTCAAGGATTTTCGGAAAGTCATGGAGCTGAAAGAGGTTGACGTCGTAGTCTGCGGGACAGTTGACCACTGGCACACGCTCGTATCTCTCGCCGCGATGCGGGCTGGCAAGGATGTCTACTGCGAGAAGCCCCTTACCCTCACCATTGACGAAGGCAAACATCTCGTTGCTGCCGAAAAGAAGACGGGCCGTATTCTCCAAACGGGTACGCAACAAAGAAGCGATCCACGCTTCCGACTGGCCTGCGAAATCGCCCGCAACAAGATTATCGGCGAGCTTAAGGAAATCGATGTCTACCTTCCCGCCGGTCAGCGGCTCGGGCCTTTCAAGACGAAACCGGTGCCTAATGGTATGGACTGGGACATGTGGCAGGGCCAAACTCCCTACGTGGATTATGTGGAGGAGCGAGCCCATCGACTCTTCCGCTATTGGTGGGAATATTCCGGTGGCACCATGACCGATTGGGGCGCCCACCACAATGACATCGCGCTCTGGGCAACCGGCTTCGAGCGCAGCGGGCCGGTCTCGGCAGAAGGCCGCTCTCTCACTAAAATGATCCCCGGAGGCTTCACTGCCGCTAGCGAATACGAGTTGGAATACATTTATCCGAATGGCGTGAAGCACCGTTGCCGAAGCACTACCGCCAATGCCTGGAACGGTTCCGTCGTTGATCCTGATGGCCAGCAGCACGGTCTTCGCCTCACCGGCACCAATGGATGGGTTTGGGTGACGCGCGGCGCTATCGAGGCGAGCGATCCTGATATTTTGACCACCCCACTACCCACTAGTGCGGAACGCCTGTACAAGAGCAACAACCACATGACCAATTTTGTAGAGTCCGTCCGCTCACGGGAAAAAGCGATCTGCGACGCGGAAATCGGCCACAAGTCCGCCACGATGTGCCACCTCGGAGTCACCGCTGTTCGACTTGGCCGAAAAGTCCAGTGGAACCCGAAAAAGGAAAAGTTCATCGGCGACAAAGAAGTCGCGAAGACGATTTCCCGTCCCATGCGAAAGCCCTGGGATTATAGCATGGTCTAACGGTCAACCCCTCATTCCCAATGACTTCCCTCAAACGCAAATCTCAATGATTGTGAGACGATTCATCCTATTCATCCTCTTATCAGCAGGGCTGCTCCCTTCAGTGGCTCAAGAATCCGACTCGGCTCATTCGTCGCACCCGCAATACGCGGAGCATGAATGGCGCTACTACAATGGCGATTTGGGCGGTACCAAATACTCGGCCCTCGACCAGATTCATGCCGGCAATGTCCAGAAGTTGGAATTGGTTTGGCGCTTCCGCGTTCCCGATTTTGTAAAGGGCAAGAATACCACCCTACAGTTCAATCCCTTGATGGCCAATGGCATCCTCTACTTGGCCACAATCGGGCAAAAGATCGTCGCTGTTGAACCGGACACCGCAAAACCTATCTGGACGTTCGATCCCTACCAAGGATCAGGTGCCACAGGAAAGACTCGAGCAATGGTGTACTGGGAAAGCGGCGATGACCGGCGTATATTCTACGGAGTGGCGAACGGTTATTTCTGCCTCGACGCCGATACGGGGAAGCTAATCGAGAGCTTCGCTGAAGGAGGTCGTTTGGATCTCACAAAAAATCTCGACCATGACGGCATCGTCAGGCGCTACGACACCCGAGGGCCGGGTGTCATCTACAAGGATCTCCTAATCCTGGGTGGCAGCGTTGGAGAGGGACCAGGGCAAGCGAATCCGGGGCACATTCGAGCTTTCGATGTTCGTACAGGAGAGCGTAAATGGATTTTTCATACCGTCCCGCATCCGGGAGAATTCGGCTACGACACCTGGTCACCCGATTCCTACAAGTATGTCGGCGGCGCCAACGCCTGGGGAGGACTCACACTGGATCCGGAGCGAGGTATCGTATTCATGGGTACGGGCTCCGCCACCTATGATCATTGGGGAGGCAACCGGGGCGGCGACAACCTTTTTGCCAATTGCGTACTGGCTCTTGATGCCAACACGGGGAAACGCCTCTGGCACTACCAAACCGTGCATCATGATTTGTGGGACTACGATCTACCCACGGCACCCACCTTGATCAGACTCGTTAAAGACGGAAAGGAAATTGACGCAGTAGCCCAACCGAGCAAAATGGGACATCTCTTCGTCTTGGATCGCGAAACGGGCAAACCGATATTCGGGGTCGAAGAACGCCCGGTTGAAATCTCTGAAATCCCCGGCGAATACACGTCGCCCACTCAACCGTTTCCCCTAAAACCTGCGGCCTACACTGACCAGCATTTCACTCTGGACGACGTCACCGACCTGAATCCGCAGGCCAGAGCCTACGTCCTCGAGCAACTGAAAGATTTCAAACTGGGCCCCATCTTTACCCCGCCGGGATTCCAGAAGCTAGTCATGCTACCGCAATTTAATGGCGGCTCCGAATGGCCGGGGGCGGCTTTCGATCCTTCGGATAACACACTCTACATCAACTCGAGCAATGAAGCCGAGTGGATATCTATGCGTGAAGCCAAGGTGGAAGAAGAGATCACCTTGCCCGCACTGGGCGAACGCATTTACCAAGCGGTTTGCTCTAATTGTCACAACTTGGATAGTGGAGGTTCATTAAATGGCATTGCCCTCCCTGCCCTAAGGTCAGTTAGCGAGCGATTGAGCCGTGAAGAAGTGATGAAAGTCATTACCGAAGGCCGAGGACAGATGCCTTCCTGGTCTTCCTTTCTAGAGATTGAACGCGAAGCCATCCTCGCTTTTCTCTTTGACGACCGCCACGAGGAGAAAATCGATACGGGAAATCTGCAATTCACCTGGACCGGCAATATCCCCTACTTGTCAACCGGTCACCACGACTTCCACGACCCGGAAGGCTACCCGATCAACAAACGCCCCTGGGGGCAATTGCACGCCATCGACATGAATACCGGCGATTTCAAATGGTCCGTCCCGCTCGGAACTTACCAAGCTCTAGAAGCCAAAGGCTATCCGCCAACCGGCACCTTCAACATCGGAGGACCTGTAGTGACCGCAGGTGGATTAGTATTCATTGGAGCCACCCTAGACGCTCGTTTCCGCGCTTTCGAAAAAAAGTCTGGTGATGAACTCTGGCACTTCCAGATGGACGGCTCCGGCTACGCTACCCCTTCGACTTTCATGTATGAAGACCGTCAAT
This sequence comes from Verrucomicrobiia bacterium, assembly GCA_030424825.1. GTDB lineage: Bacteria > Verrucomicrobiota > Verrucomicrobiia > Opitutales > Opitutaceae > Pelagisphaera. The sequence continues at coordinate 229 of JAUHWE010000106.1, read as the reverse complement.
ACATCGTTATCGCTGGCGGTGGTGGTAGCATACACCAAACCCCTTCAAGCGACAGTTACTACTGCTTCGCTCTGCCTAAAAAATAGTCAAGCGTTTGCAGCAACGAGTGGACAACGATTTCCCTGAGTCCGCCACAACAATCAGCGCCTACCAAGCAAAGATCCGTCACAAATCCCCACAAAAACCCATCTTTCCGCAAACCCATAAGGCCCAAAAGTTTTAGAAGGTT
>JAUHWE010000105.1 GCA_030424825.1 Verrucomicrobiia bacterium | reverse complement strand
AAAGCGAAAACAATAAAGCGGAGCAGTGATTCTAAAAATCACCACTCCGCTTCATCGAACCAACAACCCAACTATGGAACAAATTCAAAAGACACCAAATCCATCTCGTTGAGAAACCAGGAATTTGTATCTTTAAATCTCAGGAATCAGTTTCACTATTTTCAAACTGATTTCTGCGATCTGTAATTTTAGACGAACGGATTTCAGGAATATTACAAATTTTTTTCAAAAAAAAAGAGGCCGGGTAAAAATACCCGACCTCGTTCATTTTCATTTCAATTCTCCTCTGGATTGATCTGCGTAATATTCCAAAGTTCTGTGGAAATCAGCTTGCCGAATTTTTTCAAATGAAATTTCTTTCGGATCAATGTCTGACTCCTCTGCTCCCGCAATCCACCATGCAGTGGCTGTGAAAGCTCCCAAAACCAAGGAAACACCCAGCGTCAACCAGAACAGTTTCCTGTTACTTTTCATTTTTTACTAATTGGAGGAACCCCTTTTCACCGGGAATTCATTTTCGAATTCTCATTCCTCCTGAACAATAGTTGACACAGATCAGGAACTTTTCAACCTTTGTTCCCAATCAAAATCTTTTTCCGTCACATGACTTTCCATTCGCCGGATTCGATCATCCAATCGATCGAAGGTGTTTTTCAAGGATTTCAAAGCCTCTCCTCTTGAATACGAGAGAGTGTCATCAAAATCCTCTTCCTCCCCATCAACCTCATGTCCTCGCGGTCTATGAAAAAGATGGGCAAGCTTGGCGAGCCGATGAAGGCGATCAACGAGAAGTTCGGCGACAATCCCCAGAAAAAGCAACAGCTGATGATGGAGATGTATAAGCTTAACAAGGTGAACCCAGTCGCCGGCTGTCTCCCTATGCTGATTCAGATCCCCATCTTTTTCGGCCTATTCTACATGTTGAGAAGCGCAGCTGAGCTTCGATTGGCCAGTTTCCTCTGGATTCCAGATCTCTCTATGGAAGAAGGCATTTTCACCCTGCCCTTCACGATCCCCTTCATGGGTGACCAATTCAATTTTCTCCCCTTCGTCTATCTCGTGTCGCTCGTTATCCAAATGGGCATGATGCCTACCCCCTCCGTGGACAACGCTCAGGTGAAGATGATGAAGTTCATGCCCTACATATTCTTTCCGATCATCTACTCTTTCGCTTCGGGACTCGTTCTCTATTGGACGGTCAACAACGTCTTCACGATCGGCCAGCAATGGATGATAAATCGCAAAAAGGACGACTTTGAGCTCGTGTTACCTGCAGCCTTGAAAAAGGCGATGGAAGCCCCCAAAAAGAAGAAGAAAAAACGGTAGGATCCAGATAGCGAACCGAACCGAGTCAATCAACCCTCCAAGTTCTTCCATCAAACATGTCCGGACACAGTAAATGGTCTACCATCAAGCGGAAAAAAGGCGCTGCCGACGCTAAGCGCGGCCAGATATTCAGCCGGCTTTCCAAGGAAATCACTCTCGCCGCCAAGAACGGTGGAGGAGATCCGGACATGAATCCGAAGCTCCGTACGGTACTCCTCAAAGCGAGAGCTGAGAACATGCCGATCGACAACACGGTACGGGCCATCAAGAAGGGAACCGGCGAACTTCCGGGAGTCATCTACGAGGAGTTTGTCTACGAGGGGTACGCGCCCCATGGAGTGGCGGTCATTGTCGAAGTCACAACCGACAACAAGAATCGAGCCGCGTCTGATGTACGGTCAACCTTCTCCAAGAATGGAGGCAATCTAGGGGGAGCGGGAGCGGTCTCGTTCATGTTCCAACGAACCGGTCAGTTTATCATTTCTAAAGAAAAGACCAATGAGGAGACTTTGATGGAGATTGTGCTCGAGGCAGGAGCGGAAGACCTGAAAGTCGAAGAGGAATACTTTGAAGTGTTGGCCCCTCTGACAGAGTTCGACAGTGTGAGCCAGGCTCTCTCACAGGCGGAAATCGAGCCAGACAATGCAGAACTCGCGTACCTCCCAGAGAACCTCACCCCAATCTCCAGTGCTGAAGACGCAAAGCAAGTGCTGAGGATTATCGACGCTCTAGACGACTTGGACGATGTCCAGAACGTGTTTCACAACGCTGACATTCCCGAAGAGTTCATGCCAGCAGACGAATAGACGTTTCTACTAAACAGCGTCATAGTGCAGAAGCCTGCTTGCAGGCGAAATTCATTTGCGCCATCTCCTTTCTTCGATGAATCCCGCTGAGGAAGATATTGCCCAGAGCTACGATGGAGAAATTGGACTCGTTTCTCCTCTGGACTTTCACTGCGAGAACGCCTTCGAGTTTGAAAGCGGTCAATCCATTCCCAAGTTTACGCTTCGATACGAGACCTACGGGCAACTCAATGCGCAGCGCGACAATGTCATCCTCGTCGCCCACGCGCTCACAGGAGACCACCACTGTGCTGGCGTACACTCGCTCAAGGACCGGAAACCGGGCTGGTGGAATAGCTTGATCGGACCGGGCAAGCCCATCGATACCAACCGGTTTTTTGTTCTTTGCGCCAATTGCATCGGGGGATGCCAGGGGTCAACGGGACCCAAATCGATCGATCCTCGAACCGGACAGCCTTACAATCTCACGTTTCCGTTCGTTACCATTAGGGACATGATCCGTTCGCAAAAGATACTTCTAGATAGTCTAGGTGTATCGGAACTTTACGCCGTCATCGGCGGATCAATGGGAGGGATGCAAGTGCTTCAATGGGCAATTGAATATCCGTCTTTCGTTCGACGTATCATCCCCATGGCGACAACTTGGAGGCAAAACGCTCAGGCCATAGCCTTTGACGAAGTGGGAAGACAGGCCATCATGCAGGATCCCGAGTGGCATCAAGGGAACTACGATGCAGACAAGGGGCCCAACGTAGGTTTAGCGATCGCGAGAATGATGGCCCATATCACTTACCTATCCGATCGCAGCATGGATCGCAAGTTCGGACGAAAACGTCAAGTAGGCCAAGGGAATCGCTATTCTTTCAATATCGAGTTTGAAGTTGAAAGCTATCTGAAATATCAAGCACAGAGCTTCATTAATCGTTTTGATGCCAACACGTATTTGTATTTTACACGCGCCTTGGGCTACTTCGATCTAGAAAGCGCCTACGGAAGTCTTAACGAGGCTTTTAAGCCTCTAAAATGCAAAGCGCTGTCGGTCGCGTTCACAACGGACTGGCTGTTTCCCCCAAAGCAGAATCGGGAGATTGTACTCGCAATGTTGAGACAAGGGATCGAGGCTTCCTATACTGAGCTGGATCTGGATCTCGGGCACGATTCGTTTCTCATTGAATCCAACGAGCTTTTTAATCTCGTGCGTGACTTTCTTTCCACCTAGCCCGAACTCAGATCGTAGATCGCGTAGCCGCAAAACCAGTTTGGGGCCAGTGTCGTTTCACGTTTCCAGTCACCCCTCAAAAACACTTTCCGGGCTATGTGGATTTTCTGGTCTCTACAGTAGGACTCGAACTGCCTAACCGAAAGGGGATTGCCTCGTCGCGAATCAGCCCAATTCGTTGGATACACTTCATTCTCCAATCTACGACCATGCAGCAACATGCTTATTCTGTTTTTCCAATAGGCGAAGTTGACAAACCCGATAGTCAAGTTTTGCGACACGCGCAACGCCTCACGGATTACCTTGGCTGGGCTATCCAGTTCCTGCAACGTACGGGAGCAAATTACCCTGTCGAAATGGTTGTCGGGGAACGAGCCCATAAAATCCATCATGTCGCCAAGATATGCGGATAGTCCCCGCTTGACGCAGTCGTGAATCTTCTCGGGACTTAGATCGACCCCCACACCTTCTGTCTGTCTCGTTTGTTTAAGGTATTCAAGCAGCACGCCCCGACCGCAACCCAGATCGAGGACGCGAGAACCGGGCTCCACCCAGTCGCGCATGATCTGCATATCTACGGATCGCCTGTCCTTGTACTTAGCCATTCGTTGCCAATGTCCTAGGCCCCCGTTTCAGTTGATCAAGACAGAAAACTGAAACTGAGATTGGTTCTATTTTAGATTAGCTTCCGCACAGGCTAGACGAAAAACGGTATCCAGAAATTTTCTACCATCCAGAGGTTTCGTTACGTACTCGTCTAATCCCAGCTCTCTCCACCGGTCTTCGAGCAAGCTGGCGGGCATGGCCGTTAAGCCAATAATCGGAGTGCTTTGGTTCAAGCCTTCATCCCTGATGGCTTTCGTGGCATCCAAACCGTTCATTTCCGGCATTTGGCAATCCAAAATAATGACCGAGTACCGATTCAGCTTCGCTTTTTCAACCGCCTGAACGCCATCATCGACAATATCAATCCGATAACCCTTTTTGGAAAGCAGTCCATCGACCATGGCCCTCCCTACAGCGCTGTCATCCGCCAGCAAAACCGCTACGCTATCGACGAAGCGAGACTCGTCGAATGAAGTTTCGGAATCCGATGTCACCTCGCAAACTCCTAAATCAACTTCAAACCAGAATTCTGATCCCTTACCGGTCTCGCTATCCACTCCTATTTCCCCGCCCATGAGAGTCACGAGCTCTTTTGAAATTAGAAGTCCGAGACCATTTCCTTCCTTCCCGGTGTGCAACTGCGAGAACGGCTTAAACAATTGGTCTCTAATCGCGGGCGCGATGCCATCCCCTTGGTCCTTCACGAAAAACCGCAGCTTCAGCTGTTCTTCACTTTCGTCCAAGACCTTGATACCAAGCCGAATTTCCTTACCTGCCGCCGAGTACTTAATCGCATTGCTCAACAGATTAATGAGAACCTGGCTCACCCGGTCTGGATCACCGACGACGCAATCATGGATCCCCGCTTCCGACTCCATGACGAATTTCACCCCCGCGGCCTTAAACTGGGGCCTGAAAGATTGCTCGACTCGCTCGAGTAGCTCTGAGAGGCGGAATTTCCGTTCGTAAAGCCTCAGCTTCCCTGCTTCCCACATCGAGTAGTCCAAGGTGTTGTCCAAAACACTTAGCAGACTCTGGTTGAGAACCTTGATGGACGTGACGTAATCCCGCTGCCTTCGAGTCAGCGAGGATTCGAGCAACTCCTCGGAGCAGTTCAGAGACAAGCCAACCGGTGTCCTCACCTCATGGCTCAACGTGTAGATAAATCGGTCCTGAACGCGGCGGGCCTCTTCCAGCTTGCTATTTTTCTCCTCGAGGGCCTCGCAATACATTTTGCGCTCATAGGTTTGGGCCGCTTCGAGCAACACGATCTTTAGCGAATCCGTGCTCCAAGGTTTGCAGATGTACTGAAAAATGCGTCCTTCGTTTATCGCCTCCAACGCAACATCCAAGTCCATGAACGCTGTGATCAACAGGGACACAATGTCAGGCGATTGGGCACGAACTCTTTGGATTAGCTCCACCCCTGTAATCACAGGCATCCGCTGGTCCGACACCAATACCCCTATATTTGCATTTGGCTGCCCCAAAATCTCCAACGCCTCTTCGGCAGACTCCGCCGTCACAATATTAAAGTCAGACGAAAAGATCTTTTTGAAGTACCTCAACGACTTGGCCTCGTCATCGACGTAAAGAATTTTGAAGTCTGGAATAGGGGGCATTAGGCTATGGAAAATAGGAAATCTCTGTGATTCAAGAACTCCAGTTTGCATGAAGAATCGTTCGAAGCGATTCCAAAATCACCAAATCATATGGGTTTCGATACCCATTTTACCAATTTTCGAACTTCGGCAGCACTCGCTCAAGCCAAGATAAGTCGGGTGACGCTTCGGGCTGATTTCCAGAGTGTTTCTTGGGAAGCTCAACTGAGATAGTGAAAACCCCATCTTTTTGCGTCCCGATCATTAAGCTTCCTAAATGATGGGCACACACGAAATAGGCCCCAAGCAATCCTGCCGGAAAATCTAGAATCGTTGTCTTCCCCCAATCACCACCCTCTACCTGCAATTGGATCCGCAGCTGATCATCCTGGTCTTGGCAGCTGACGACTATTCCGCCCGAATCGGACGCATTTGAAACCCAATCCAGAATCGCGCCAAACGCTAATTCCAGCAGCTCCAGGTTCGCCTCTACCGTTGCGGGACCCAATTCTCCCACCTCAACGGTCAGAGTTTTCCCAGATTCTTTGAAAATAGGCTTCAAAAAAAGCGCATCCAAAGACACGGATGTAAACGGCTTAGCACCCCTCGCTTCGAGCGCTTCCGCGACACTGGAGCAGATGGTCGAGATCTTCTCAATATCGCTGATAACCTGATTCCATCCACTCAAACTTTTGCCGCTTAGGTTATCCGTCGTCACTGGAATTTGCTCGATAAACAACTGAACTGCGAGCAAAGGGTGCTGCGTCGCCGTAAACCCGCTAGCCATTGTAACCAGTTCCCTAATGCGATTAAGCCCTTCCAGTCTTTGCCTTGCGCTGAGTTTTTCGCGTAGCAATTCGTCCCGTTCACGCCGAATCAGAAAGAACTGCATCGATTGCCTCAGTTCCAACTGCAAGGCGCTCAAGTCCCAGGGTTTCGTAATATAGCGATGGATTTCACCACTATTTACAGCATCAATGGCCTCCTCTAAATCCGTATAGCCCGTCGTAAGAATGCGAACGATATCCGAATACTCGTTCTTGGCATACTTCAAGAGCTCCACCCCTCGCTTTTCCGGCATGCGCTGGTCTGTAATAAGAATCGCGATACTTTCGGAATTCTCCTGTAGAATACCTATCCCCTCATCCGCACTAGTCGCCGTGAATATTCGGAACTGCTTTTCAAAAGCGCGACGAAAATACTTCAGCGTTTGAGCCTCGTCATCCACTAATAAGATACCCATTTCTGATAAATCGTTTTCCATTATAAAATTTCCTTACGTTATATTCGTTAATTCAATACGCCGTTCTAGACAGCATTCAAAGCCTTGCCATCAAGCATTCGCTCTTGGACCAGTGGGAGATTTAGAGTAAATTCGGATCCCACTCCTTCGACGCTCTGGATTTGGATTTGTCCCCCATGACTTTTAATGATGGTATGGCAAATACTCAACCCAAGCCCCATTCCTCCTCCCACATCCTTGGTGGTAAAAAACGGCTCGAACACCCTTTCCTTAGTCTCAATGCTCATGCCCGCACCGTTATCTGTTACACTGACTCTTAATTGATCATCTAAACGCTCCGCTTTGATAGAAATCTCACCTGGTTTTTCCGAATTCAATTCCTTGATGGCACTTGCCGCATTGGACAACAGGTTGATTAATACCTGCACAATGTGCCCCTCAGAGCCGACAATTGAACTATCGCTCGTCACCGCCTTAGTAATCTGTATTCCCTTGCACTCGCTTGCAGTGAACCGCAAAGCGCTATCGATGGCGTCAGACATGCAAAACTCTTTTTGCTTATCGAACTCCGAAGGATGAGCAAAGGCATGCAAATCGGATACAATATTTCGTATACGCCCGATCCCCTCGTCTATATCGTCAAAATACTCCCTCAAATTCCTGTTCTCACGTACGGCAGATTCCATCCGTGCCAACTGGATCGCTGAGATTACATAGTTAAGCGGATTATTGACTTCATGAAGCAATCCGGCAGAGAGACCGCCAAGAGCATTCAATTTTTCACTACGCACCAAGCTGGATTGGGCATCTTTCAACTCATTCAGCGCAATCTCCAAATCCCGGTTCCGGTCATTCAATTCAGATTCCAAACGAGATTTTTCGTGAAGATTGCGAAGTCGAGTCTCCACCTCTGATCGACTAAATGGCTTTGTCAGAAAATCATCAGCACCATTTTCCAGAGCAGTCAGTTTAGCCCCTTCGTCGACACGAGCTGTGAGTAGCACAATCCTAATATTGCGCGTTTGCGGATCTTCCTTAAGCAAGCGACACACCTCGTGCCCATCCATTTCCGGCAACATCAAGTCCAGAAGCATAAGGTCAGGATGAACATTTCTCGCGAGAGTCAGCGCCTGCTTCCCGTCTCGTACCTGCGATATGCGATACTCAGAGTCCAAAAAGCTGACCAGATACTGTCTCATGTCAGGCTCGTCATCGACGATCATGAGAGTGGGTCCTGTACCCGCGCTAAACCGTGATTCCAGTTCTTCAAAGGGTGAGCTAAGCGGCAAGGCCGCACGATGTTCCGCAGTTTGATGGATCGTCTCCAGGAAATCACTTCGCTCCGATAACGTATCGATCCCGTTGACGGCCTCAGCGCTATCATCGGTTAATGGCAATCTAATCGTCATTACGGTACCTTCACCGGGTTTGCTTTGGGCAGAAATGGCACCCCCCATTTTCTCTGAGAGATCTTTGACCAAGGCCAACCCCAATCCACTACCTTGATACCGACGAGTGCTGGAACCGTCCACTTGCTGGAACCGCTCAAAAATTCGTGGCAGATCCTCTTCGGATATTCCGATTCCGGTATCCATTATCTCCAGTTGAGCCATTTCATCCAATCGGGTAGTTCGAGCCGTTATGGAACCCCCTTCAGGGGTGAATTTAATGGCGTTGCTCAGCAAGTTCAAAACGATTCGCTCGAGAGCGTAAGAGTCCGCTCGAACGTACAAAGGTGTCGAGGCGAAATCCTTTTCTAGGGAAATCCCACGTGGCTCAGCCATCGGAGTCATCGAATCGACCATGCTTCGCAGGAAGGCATTCAAGTCGACCTTGCGGATTTCCAGACTCGCTTTTCCTTCCTCCAATTTGATCACTTCAAGCAGGTCGTTCACGAGCTTCAATAATCGCAAGGAGTTGTCCCGGGCAGTTCGAAGATGCTTAGAGGCCACATCTGAGAGAGCTTCCGGTAACTGGAGCAAGTCTTGGATCGGAGACAATATTAAGGTTAGCGGCGTTCGCAACTCATGGCTTACGTTGGCGAAAAACTGCGATTTCAATCGATCTAGGTCTTCAAGTTCCTTGTTCCGCGAATCCAATTCGTTTCTAAGATTGAAATCACGGATACGCGCTTGAGTCGTGAAGTGACTTGAGGTCGTGCTGATGAGGCCAGTCAGAAAGACAAAGAAACCATTGCTGAATAATAGGCTCCAACCCACCGCCTGACTTTGAGCCCACCCCCAGACGACACAAGTGAGCACGTACATGGTGAGCGTTGCCATTGAAACAACCAGCGTTTCGACAAGGGTCCACGGCAGCAATACACCTGCCGCAAGTATCACGAGATTGAGCCCTGCATAGTAGGGCGATACGGCACCCCCCGTCACGTAAACCATCCCGCAGATCGAAGCGTTGACTGTCATCGCCCAAACGAAGTTGAAAAGGACGATCCTCGATCTCGTAAATCGAGTTTGAGCAACCAAAAACAATATGAATATTGCCAAAACCGCGGTAAACCGGACTAGGACCAGAGGCCACAGTAGCTGTGGATTTACGATGTAATCCAGCGTAACGCCGGAACCCGTTCCCACAAGGGAGAGGACGCAAGCAATTCGATATCGACGGAGCCTCAGGTCTGCGTCTTCAAGTTTATACGCGTCTAAAAACTCGTCTTGAACTTTTCCCAATCTAATCATTAATCCGATTTGCGTATATCCAGAAAAACATTAACGTTTGTCTCGTCACCAACAACTTTGAAGTCCGTTCCATGCGGCGCTAGTTTTTCCATATCCGCTTCGTCACGATAAACAAGATACCATTCAAGCAAATGCTCCATGAGATTCTTGTTTGGGTTACAGGCGTGGACGTTCGTTACCGTCACCAGTCCGTTCGGACGGGTCCAGCTATAGAAGAGGGCCACCAGTCGCTTACAAATTTCATCGGAAAAATAGTCGAACAATCCTGCGCAGTAGACCATATCGTACTGCTCACCACCTGAAGCCGCTTCCTGCTGAATTTCTTTGAGCAACTCGTCGATCGACTTGTTGACAAACTCGATCATCGGTTTGCGACCACTGTCCGATATCGCCTCGCCCACTTTTACCTGAGCAAAGTTTAGGGTTTCCACGTTGAAGTCCATCAACTTGAATGAAGTTTGAGCCGAAATCGCTTCCTCTCGAATAAATCGACGAATTTCCGATGCGGGTCCACAGCCAACATTAAGTACGGTTAGAAGCCGCTGCTCTTCCTCCACCACGCGTTCCGCTTCTTCTTTCAAACGCGCCTTGAGCATCACAATGCGGTTTCGATGAGCCAACGGAGCAGCCGCATTGATGTGATAGGTATCCACAATTTTAGCATACAATCCAGTCGGCTTTTCTGTCGACTCCAAGAGCATCATATTGACCATTTCATAGTCGCCCGCATAGCCCAAAGGCTTTGAATACGACCGATCGACGAAGGGCGAGCACAGGGTGAGCGGATGCAGTTCTCGCCGGGCAAACGCTTTGTGGACCGATGCTTCTTCCGGATCTACCTTACTAGCCACATCCTCAAATTTTTCGAATAGTTCAAAAAACAGAGGCTCAATGGCGGGAGAAACCTGTTGGTACACATCACTGAAAATTTGCTCCGCATCGGGTGCCCCGCGATCGATCATTCCTACTTCCGCCTCGTCCAGCCAACC
>JAUHWE010000783.1 GCA_030424825.1 Verrucomicrobiia bacterium | reverse complement strand
AATGATTACCTGGTGTTGGAATTGGTTTCCGGTCAGACCCTGAATGCCGACGCTTTTAAGCGCCTTGGTAAAACGCAAAAATTCAATGTGGCATTTGGCTTGCTGAGGGCATTGCAGGCTGCCCATGCGTCAGCTCCATGGCTCGTAACTTGGGATGATCATGAGGTGGACAACAACTATGCTGACGAGATTTCCGAGCAAGCGGGAGTCGATAGAGAGGCTTTTAAGGTGCGACGGGCAAATGCCTACAAAGCTTACTATGAGCATATGCCCCTGAGGCGGGCGTCCTTGCCGAAGGGCCCCGATATGATGCTTTATCGGAGTGTGGCCTACGGAAGCCTCGCGGATATCTTCGTTTTGGATACGCGTCAGTATCGCTCAGACCAGCCCTGTGGAGACAAAAAGGCGGTTTTGTGCGAAGAAGCGATGAATCCCGAGAATACCATGCTAGGCAAAGCGCAGCGTGATTGGCTGATGAGCGGAATGGAGCGATCCGGTTCCGAATGGAATATCCTGGCCCAGCAGGTCATGGTGGCCGCACTTGACAGGTTAGAGGGAGAGGGCGTGGGCTATAGTATGGATAAATGGACAAGCAGCGAGATCGAAAGAAGGGAGCTGTTGAAATTCATGGGACGACCGGATATCCGCAATCCCGTTGTTCTAACGGGGGATATCCATTCTAATTGGGCGGCTGAGCTCTTGTTGGACTTTGAGGGCCTCAATTCTAAACCGGTCGGTGTGGAGTTTGTGGGTACGTCGATTACCTCAGGTGGAGATGGTAAACCAAAACCCGCCAAATACGACTCGTTGATGTCAGAGAACCCGTTTTTAAAATTTCACAATACAGAGCGAGGATATGTGACTTGCGAGGTGACTAAGAAGGAGTGGAAAACGAACTACAGAACTGTGGATTATGTGACCCGTCGAGGGGCGCCCATTCGTACTCGAGCTTCCTTCATTGTGGAAAATGGCAGGCCGCAGCTAAATCAGGTTTAAGGTCTGGCAATCCAGACTAGCGGGTCGAGCTGGTAGTACTCGTGGAGCACGTCGTAGAGTTTTGGATGCTTCTTTTTCATCTGCCGTGGCTTTTCAAAGAAGCACTCGGTCGCGACTGCAAAAAACTCGGCTCGATTTGTGGCACCGTAGTGGTCCATAACGGATCGCTTGCCGCGTTCCGCTTTGACTATCAGTTTTTCGAATCCTTCATTCAGGACCTCTGCCCAAGTGTGATAGGCTTGAGGCGTATGGAGAAAAGGGATCCCGTCACTCAGACTGTTCTCTTGGTCTAGCTGGTGAGCGAACTCATGGAACGTGACATTGCGTCCGTCAAAAATGTTTTGAGCGCCGCTGGCAACGGAATCCCAAGCCAGGATTACGGTGCCGTTGCTCCAGGACTCGCCCAGTCGAGTCGTTCTCTCTTTCGTCGGGTTTCCCATCTTATCGAATCCGTCTTGGATGGATGAAAACGAACTCGGGTAGAGCAGAACAGACTTGAGATTGGGGTAGGGTGGTCCCTCGTGGTTGACGATTAGGGTACAGGCTTGTCCAGCGACGGTAAGGATCATCTCGTTCGTCAATTCGAGACCTCCACAACCTTCGAAGAAAGTGGTGGCGACAAACTGGGAGATCTTTTCGTGAACACGCTGCTTCAGACTGTCAGGGAATAGAGAATACAGGGGAAGATTCTTTTCCAGTAGAGCCGCCCACTCCTCTTTAAAGACCACGGATACGTGCTTGTCGTTGCTGAAAAGGGTCTTGAGCTGTTCCCAAATAGACATCGTGTGATCAAGAAATTTGGATTTGTAGTTGAAGAAGCGATTTCACGTCGCGATTGTGTAAAGTTCATCGCGGGATCGAGTGGTTCCTGCTGATTCTTTATCAGGCGATAATGTCTTTAACCACATGGGCTTTTTCTACGCCCGTCAATTTCTGGTCGAGGCCTTGGTGAGGGAATATCAGCTTGTTGTGGTCGATTCCCAGTTGGTGGAACATGGTGGCATGCAGGTCGCGGACGTGTACTGGATTCTTGACGACGTTGTAACAGAACTCGTCTGTTTCCCCGTAACTG
>JAUHWE010000104.1 GCA_030424825.1 Verrucomicrobiia bacterium | reverse complement strand
TGGTTAGTTGCTCCCCTTCCCATTTCCACATGACCTTAACCGACTGAGGGCGAAATCCTCGGCATCCATGTTCAATTGCATTGTTCAGCGCCTCGCAGAATCCTAGCTCGAGGGATGGCCAAATGGTGGTGTCGATCAAGCGTAGTTCACAGAATTCTTTTAGGTGCTCTGCTACGCTGGATACGAAGCTTAGATCTCCTGGAACTTCACAGTAGGAGATGTTTTGGTGTTTCAGCTCCGACATGGGTCATGCGGATCGCTTGAATGCGAGTCGCCAGAAATTATTCCGAATCAGTTTGATGATATTCTTGTCTCCACCGAGAGCTTGGTACGAAGCGTGAACCCACTCATTGGGATCATCTGCACTATGGCAATCGTGGAGGTCAGACAATGAAAGAAAGCCGGGTGAGGCTTCTTTAAGCCTCTGTTCCAACTCGTGGTCTTCGGTGATGCTCCATTCGATGGGCCGGGGTAGAATGCCGATCAAACGCATCCGTCCCTTGAATACTTCCTTTAACCAATGCCAACGACGAGTCAGGAGGCATCCGCTTTTCCCTGTTTTAAGTGCAAGGGCTCCACCTTTTCCGTCATGCGCCTCAATTGTCGTCCAGTCAATTTGGGAAAGAGCAACAATAGGAGCGGCGAGGGTGAAAAGCAGGATCGCGAAAAATCGCTCAGTCAAGGGAGCCTTGCGTATGCGGTTTCCTAGGTTACTCAAAATGAATGCGTCTGAAATATTTACACGACAACCTCGTTTGATATCGATCAAGAGACCGCCGTCAACTGCGACCTGATCGAGTTCAGTGTTACGTCCCACCATGGTACCTGGAAGTACAATGGAATCTCGGACGATTGCATTGTCGTCGACTATTGTATTTTCCCCGATGCATGCGTTCGGTCCGATGACGGCGTTAGAGCCCACATCGCATTTTCCCTGGATCCAAAAAGGAGGCACCAGTTTGGCGTTTGGATGAATTCGGGTTTGAGGACCCACCCATCCTCCATTACAAGCGGGAGATTCGATGCGAAGCTCATACTCATCAATGTGTTTTACCCAATTCTTGTTGAGCTCCAGCCAATGTCGAAATAGGTCGGAAGTTGTTTCAAAGTTTGTCTGGGCTTTGTTTTTACGAGGCAGTCCAATAATGGGGATAGCGTCGTTCGGAGCGCTGTCATCTGACTGTATCGGAATTACAGTTACGTTGCGTGACCAATAGGCTCCGCCATTTAGGTATTCTCTTACCACTGTCGGCCGATCGGATACGTATACTTCGATATTCTCGATATTCTCGACAACGGCCCGATCCATCCAGTGGGCGATAAATGGCTGGTTGCCAACCGGCCAAAGGCAAAAGGGGAGTGGGTTTTTCCAAAGATCGTCCAGTCCTCCCAAATCAGGAATAAGCAGTTTCCATTTTTGCTTCATATATCGAGCGGGAATTGATTAGTAAGCGCCTTTACCGAGGAGTACGGCCGGAATGGTCAAAAAGAGTAGCTTAATATCGAGCCAGATGCTGCTGGACTTGATGTATTCGATGTCGAGCCGAACCTGGTTTTCAAAATCGAGATCTGTTCGACCACCAACCTGCCAAAAACAGGTTAGCCCCGGTTTTGCCAGAAGGCGTTTTCGTTCCTCTACAGTGTAGTCAGCGACCTCGGCTGGGACGACGGGGCGAGGTCCTACGATCGACATATCGCCGATAAACACGTTCCAGAACTGAGGCAATTCGTCGACCGAATACTTGCGGATAAATCGACCGATCCGCGTGATTCTCGGATCGCCTTTCAGCTTTATCTCGATGGTGTCCTTCGCTTCTTGTTGCTCGATCATTCGCTGGGCTACTTTTTCGGCGTCCATCACCATGGACCTGAACTTCCAGATCATGAACGACTGCCCTTTGAGGCCGATTCGCTTTTGAGTGAAGAATACCGGCCCCTTGTCTTCCAGTTTGATAAGTGCAGCAGTGACACCGAAGACCGGAGAAAGGGCGACTAGGGCACAACCGGAAACCAGGATATCGAAAATCCGTTTGAGGACAATTGTGGTTCCAATTACAAAAGCCCAAGTAAAGCGCTTCAGTTTCGCTCTCGTTTTTAGACCCACTTTTCCGGGCACGGTGGCGGCTTTAGCCCAGTATTCGGCAAGCTCGGTGTCTAAGTCATTTGGGATTCTTTGCATTTTTGGCGAGTCTTCTTCGTAGATCGGCCAAAAACGTTGTTTCAAAAGTGGTATCTTCTTCTGAATTCCAGATCAAATCAGCGAATTGTGAGGAGGGTTCTACGTGCTTCTGGTGCATTGGAAGGGTTTGCCGGTTCCAACTCGCGCGAATTTGGTCTGCAGTATAGCCTCGGTTCTCCGTATCTCGTTTCAGTCTTCGCTGAAGGCGGGTTCCAGAATCTACGTCAATGTAGAGTTTGACATGCATGAGGTTGCGAATTTCTGGCCAGCATAGAACGAACAGTCCTTCCAAGATGATGAGCGGACTCGGTTTGAGAATATTGCGAGAGAGCAGTCGGCTATAATTGATATATGAGTAACCGGGAACCTCCACCTCGATTCCTTGGTTGAGACAATTAAGGTGGCGATGAAGCAGCATGTGTTCGACCGCGCTAGGGTGGTCGAAATTGACTTTTTTGGCCTGCTCAGGGCTGATACCTGAGAGGTCGTGGTAGTACCAATCTTGTTCGATAACCGTCGATTCCTCAGGGAAAGCGGATTGAATACGTCGGGCAAATCGTGACTTCCCTGAACCACTGCCGCCTGAAATGCCGACTAAGATAGGTGCTCGATACATTCCTTTTTCTCTGATTTTCTCCCGTTGGGGTTCAAGGCTCGTGGTCAGAATGTCGTAGGAAAGAAGGAGTTGAGCCTACTATTTAGGGGCGAGCAACGAACAATCCCAAATTCCTACAAACATGAGTACAGTAATTGAAGGTCATCTGGACAACGGCGTTTTGCGTGTCAAATTAGAGGTAAACCGATTGGATGCGTCTGCCTCCCGCGATTTCAAGAAGCAAGTGGATGTGATTTGGTCTCCGGATGTGACACAAGTTGAATTGGATTTCAAGCAGGTTGGTTTCATCGACAGTTCTGGAGTAGGGGCGTTGCTAGGTGTTTACAAGCGGCTTCCAAACGTAGAAGGGCAGGTTCGCCTAACGAGTGTCCAAGCGCCGGTTCAATCTGTCATAGAGCTCCTGCGCCTACATCGAATTTTCAAAATAGAAAATTGAGAAGGCGCATTTGCTCATCGTAGGCGAACGCAATTGCTTTCCCCTGGTTGATACCAGGTTTTCAATGGAGTGCGGTCTCTCCATCCCGTTGGCTATTCGTCGAGAACTTCCAGTCGTTTATCGCTAGCGATCTCGAATCTTTTTCCGAGGGGGGAGAATTCTGGGAAGGATTTTTGGAACGATTGGGTAAAAGTACCCAAAACCGCTCTCGTTTGTGGAAGGGTTGTCGATAAACTAAATAACTTAATTTATTATTGCTACGCACTATGATTCCCACTGGTCCGTTCAAAGACATTTTCCTTAAATCTCCCAATGCTCAGATTGTAACGAGTGGGGGTCGTATCCAGCTTGCGAACCGCGCCGCTGGTGAGCTTTTGATTAACAGCTCTGATGTAGAATCGTTGATCGAGGCTCCTATGGAAACCTTTTTTAAGAACTGGGAAAAAACGCTTCGGAAGAAAGAGAGATCAACATCCCTCACCTTGGCTTCCCCATCGGAAAGAGGGCCTTTTGCTTGTGAGGCAAACGCTACTAAGATTGGGGAGAGCGAAATTTTATGGAATCTGAGACCCATTGGTTCGGGAAATGAGTCGGGCGGATTTGATCGCGAGTCAGCTTTGACGGTGGCTCTTGATCGCTCGACAGATGGGATCGTGTGTTTGACCCAAGATCAGATTGGCGACGATGGCCCAAACCAATGGCTGGTCCGATTTGCGAATCGCGCTGCTCGCATCCTTCTCGGAATTGAGCGTTCTAACATTGTCGGTAGAGCACTGGCTGAAGTCTCTTCCGTCTACGAGATTCTGGAGATTGACGCACTGGTTTCAAGTATTCAAAATACCCGCAAACCGACCAGTAGAGAACTTTCCTTTGGGGTTAAAGGAGAATTGAAAACTGTAGTTCTATCGGCCCAGAAAACAGATCGTTCCGAGTACATTCTGGTAGTGGAAGACGTCACTAAAGCTAGGCTCGTCGAGAGGGAACTGGAGAGTAGTTCCAATGAGCTGGAGCGTTTGAGCGCCCAGGTGCCGGGTGTGTATTTTCATCTTAAGATCAACCAAGATGGAGATCCGTCCTTTCCGTTTATCAGCGAGAAAATCAAAGAACTCCTTGGGGTGGATGCTCAGGAGGTGATGAAGGATGCCTCAATCGCGATGGGCGCTGTTTTCATCGAAGACCTGGAGCGAGTTTACGAGAGTTTAGCGGTTTCTTCGAAGCATCTTAATGCGCTTTATCTAGAGTATCGCGTAAATGGCCCAAATGGAAAACAGAAATGGGTGTCGACCAAAGCGATTCCTGAAAAGCGGAACGATGGCACGATTATTTGGTATGGAATATTTGAGGACGTAACCTTGAGAAAAGAGTCCGAGGAACGTCTTCGAATGGTTTCAGCTGCAGTAGACGTATCTAGTGATTTCATTCTGATGATGTCGATCGAAGGGAAAGGGATTTATCACAATAACTCGTTTACGAGTGTTCTTGGATACGATTCCGTTGATCAACTAAATAATTCCGGAGGAGCCATTGCTCTGTTTGAAGATCAAGGTCTATTTGAAAAAATCCTTCAGGAGACCCAGGAATATGGGCATTGGCAAGGTGATGTGCAAATGGCCACTGAGTCGAGCCGAGTGCTAGACGTATACTTCAGAACGGTTGCGGTGCGTGATGAGAAAGGGCGGATAACAGCAATTGTAGCCACTGGTACCGATGTTACTCACAACAAAAGACGGCAGAATCTTCTGAAACGCTATAACTCAGTCTTGAAGGCGCAGTCGGAGGCTTCGACGGATGGCATTCTAGTCGTTAACGAACGAGGTATCGTATCGAACTACAATAAGCGATTCCATGAGATTTGGTCCCTTTCCCCGAGTGTCATGGATGCCGGTGATCCGGCCAGAATCTGGGAAACGGCGTCTGAGTTGCTCCCGGACCCGCAAGCTTTTTTGGAGAAGGCGAATTCGATTTCTGCGAGTGAGACCGAAACGGTGAAAGATCTCCTGGAACTCAACGACGGAAGAATATTTGAGCAAGCTTCCTTTCCGATTTGCTCGCCCCTGGGAGAATCCTATGGGCGGGTCTGGTTCTTCCATGAAATAACCGAACAAAAGCGGTCCGAGGAGCAGCTTAGGGCTGCCATGCGACAGGCGGAAGAGGCCAATGAAGCGAAGAGCTATTTCCTCGCCAACATGAGTCACGAAATCCGTACACCGATGAATGGTATCATTGGAATGACGGGATTGGTAAGCGATACGAATCTTGATCGCGAACAGCGCGAATGTGTGGATACGATACGCGCTAGCAGCGAGGCCTTGCTCACGGTTATAAATGATATTTTAGATTTTTCTAAGATCGAGTCCGGCAAGCTTGAGTTGGAGAGCATCCAATTCGAGCTACGTGAATGTGTAGAGGAGGCTGTGGATACGCTCGCACTGCAAGCGACCGAAAAAGGCTTGGACATCGCCTATGTAATCGACAAGTCGATGGAGACAACGTTGTTGGGTGATCCGACACGACTGCGTCAGGTCATTGTAAATCTAATAGGCAATGCAGTAAAATTTACGGCAAAAGGCGGAGTTTGCGTCCGTGTATCCGCCGTAGAGGAAAGCGACGAACGGTTGAAAGCTCAGTTTTCGATTCGGGATACGGGAATTGGGATTCCTGCCGACCGAGTGGGTACACTTTTTGAATCATTTAGCCAAGTTGACGCATCTACGACTCGAAAATACGGTGGGACTGGGCTTGGTTTGTCGATTAGCAGGAATCTGGCAGAATTAATGGGTGGCGCTATGTGGGTCGAAAGTGTGATCGACGAAGGTTCCACATTTCACTTTACAGTCGAGTTTGGTAAAACAGCTATCGATTCGCGTTCTACGAGAGCGAAAAACGTAAACGAGTTTGCGGAAAAAAGGGCGTTGGTAGTTGAACACAATGCGTTTAGCCGAGAGTCGCTTATTAGTCAGATTGAATACGTCGGACTGGAGTCCATAGGATTGGAGTCATTGGCCGATCTTGAAAGTCTGACTATTGATGCATCGAGCACACTGTTGGCGTTTGTCGAATCTGGTATTGATGGACTGGACACTGCCGAGCTTGTTAATGGGGTAAGGAAAGGTTCTGGAATTCCGGATTTGCCGGTAGTGGTGTGCGGTCCGTTGGGAAGTGTTCATGCAAGTAGCGGCGTTACCGGAAAAATACTGTCCCAATTGAAGCCATGTAAACTCGCCGCCACGAAACGCAATTTAATGGAGTCGATAGGATTGGCTGAGGAAGCAGTCAAGAAGACTGAAAAGACTTCAGAAAAGCTCGGAAAACGCATGCCGATGACGATCTTGCTGGCTGAAGACAATGTGGTGAATCAGAAAGTAGCGACCAGGTTGTTTAAAAAATTCGGATACAATATTGAAGTTGCTAACAACGGTCTAGAAGTCATTAAGGAATTAGAGCAGAGTTCCTATGATCTCGTATTCATGGATATTCAGATGCCTGAAATGGACGGTTTGGAAGCGACGCGGCAGATCATTGCGAAATGGGGCGATACCCGGCCAAAGATAGTCGCCCTGACGGCGAATGCGATGAGAGAGGACAAAGAGAAATGCTTTGAAGCTGGGATGGATGACTACCTCACTAAACCATTTAAGCCAGCTGAGTTGGAAGAAGCGATTGTGAGCACTTATGAGCGTCTCCATTCCCGTGATGGGGCGACTTCAAGTCCTTTCATGAACAACTGATTGTATTCATTGCATTCTGCGCGTCTTGGCATTTGGCTTGCTCAAGTAGAATCAATCTGTGTGATCGCAACGAGTATCCGTTGCATGCCAGATTCCAGCATTAAAGGTGATTCCGATTTTTTCCGTCAGGCGAAGCGTTCTCTTGATCGTTTTTGTGAAAAAGGAGATGGACCCGTTTTTGATCCTATTGACGATCCAGCGATTTCCGTAGTTATCGTGGTTCGAAATCCTGTGCCCTTTCTATTTCGATGCCTAGAAGCCCTGAGCAGCTCAGTATATGTCTCACTGGAAGTCGTGGTCGTCGTTGAGGACGGTGCCAGTAATTTGATGGAGGGCTTACTATATCGTGTAGAGAACTTGGGGGTTGTCCGTGTCCCGAACATTCGAAGTTGTGCGAACGGCTGGAATGAGGGTGCGAAAATGGCTAGAGGTGTGAATCTGGTATTCTTGAAAGATGACGTTTGCGTGAAGGAACGGGCGATTGGCGCCACCCTGGAAATCTTGAGGAGAAGTGACGTAGGAGCTGTGGGTGCGATGTTGCTTGATCGAGATGGAACTTTGATCGAAGCGGGATCACGTTTGGAGTCCAGTGGGATTTGCCAATCCGTGGGGAGAGGCTGGAACCCTGACGACTACCGGGTGCAGTACAGAAGGGATGTTTTGTTTTGCTCCGGAGCCTATCTCGGAGTCTCAAGAATGGCTTTCGATTCCGTGGGAGGGTTTGATGAATCGTATTTGGATGAGTACTACGAAGATGTAGATCTTTGTTTAAAGCTAAGGAAAAAGGGGAAAAGAGTGCTTTATGATCCCTGTAGCATCGCCATTAGAAATTTGGAGTACCGATATTCATGGGAAAAGGGCGCGAAATTATTAGCGGAGAATCGTGAACGGTTGGTCCTGAATCGAGGAGCAGAGTTGGCTGAGCTTCCACTCAAGTGCGAATTTGATTCGGAAGCGGTATTCGAATGTGCGGGAGGACAGCGAATTCTGTGGATCGAAGACGCCCCCCCCTTTGCTCATATGGGTGCTGGGTTTCCCAGAACTAAAGAGATGCTGACGGCACTCATTGAATTGGGACATTCAGTGACTCTGCTTCCCACCTTCGTTACGACGAGCGACTTTTCCGATGTATATCGAGATACGCCCCGAGAGGTAGAAGTTGCCCTTGGAATTGGAGTAAATGGTTTCAAGGAGTTTTGGCAAAGGAGATATACGCACTATGATGCCGTCATTGTTTCACGCCCCAATAATCTCAAGGCCGTTTGTCATATAATTGAAGATACAAGAAAACGGAGACCTGAGTTGCGCTTGATCTATGATGCAGAAGCTGTCTTTGCGAATAGGGAGATTAGCGAGCGTCGGTTTAGGGGAGATCCGCTTTCGGAGGCGGAAGAGAAACATCTTTTAGAAAAGGAGCTGATGCCAGCCAAAAATATGGACGCGGTGTTTGCGATATCCGAACCTGAGAGAAATCAATTCCACGCGCTCGGGTTTTCCAAGGTCGTGATGCTGAGGCACCATTCTGTCGTCCAGGCGACCCCGCGAACTTTTGGCGATAGGAGAGACATACTTTTCGTGGGTGCCGTTCACTCGGATTCAGCTCCCAATGCCATAGGACTGATCGATTTTATTGAGAATGCGCTACCCTTGATTCGTTCAAAGCTGGGAACCGACCTTAAGCTCTACTGTGTGGGTAGGTACCATTCGGAAGCCTTGCTGAAATATGCTTCAGAAACGGAGGTGTTTCTAGGGTTCGTGGAGAATCTCAGAGAGTATTACGATCAATGCCGTTTGTTTATCGCTCCAGCTCAATTTGCCGCAGGGATACCACTCAAGATTATTGAAGCGGCATCTAAAGGTATTCCTGTCGTGGGTACAGAGCTAGCAAGGACTCAGCTAGGTTGGTCAACTGAGGAAATGCTGTCGGGGGATACTGCAGATGCGTTTGCCGAAGCCTGTGTACGGGTTTATTCTGACGAGAGCTTGTGGCGTCAGCTTAGAGAAGGAGCCTTGGCTAGGGTGTGTCAGGAATACAGTCGCGATCACATCGTTGATGCGTTGCGCCGTGTACTTGAATGACCGGATACGAGCGAAGCTCGTGCTAGTCGAGTTCCTTGATGTAGTCGAGGGACAATCCAGCTTTTTCAGCGATTTCGGGGACCAGTTCATCTCCGTGATAGAAAGGCATCTCGTTTTTGACGTGGGCAGCACAATTTGCGAAGTGAAGCAGCGTCACATAGCAAAATTTGTTTGAAGCGAACTGAGCAGGCTCGTGATGCCATGCGGTGGCTCGAACTATGTTTTCAGGCAATCCCCACATTGCGAAAAGAAAAGCTCCAATTGCGGCGTGATCACAACCGAAGATGGCTTGCTCGAGGTGCCAAAGAGGGCGGCTGTTCTCAATCGATCTCCCCATCAAATCTGCGTATTCTTCTTTTTTGTTTGCCAGAAGAACCAGTTTTCCTAAGTCGTGCAGGAGAGTGATGCTGCAAAGCGTTTGGATTTGCTTTGCGTCAACTCCGAATTTTCGCATCTGCAATCCGCAGTGGCTCGTTTCAATGCAGTGCTTTAACACAGCGTTTGCGATCTCTTGCAAACCTGGGGAAAGGCAAAGCTGCTTTTTTGCCAATTCGGTGATGGCAAGGTTTCGGACGAAATCCATGCCGAGAAACTGGAGAGCCTCCTCGATTGTCTCGACCCTCCCGCCAGCTCCAAGAAATGCGGTGTTAGCGACTTGAAGAATTGTGGCGACGGCAGTTGGATGCTGCATAATGACCGGAGCAAAATCGTCGATGTCACAATTGGGATCGTCCGCAGTCTTCAAAAGCTGCTGCATCGGCTCCGTATTGACATGTAGCTGCTTGGTATCCCGCACGATGTCGACGACCTCTTTGCGTCGGATCTTCAACTGGGTATTTAGAACGTGCCTGATCTCCTGAACGAGTGTTTCCGGGGCAATGGGCCTTTCAATATACAGGTGGGCCAGTCCGGTTCCTTTGCTTAACGTACCCTTGTCCGCTTGTTCGTGGATGAGAAATCTGAGGGAATTCGGGAATTCCCGTTTGACATTCGCAAGTAGTTTGTCGCCCGATATTTTCGGCAGGTCTAGATTGGCGACAACAATGTCCGCATTTTCCGTTTGGAGTGACGTGAACGCCTCGTTCCCATCTAAAACGGTACGCAGTTGCCATCCTTCTTCGATGATCGACAGAGCGTTGCGGATCGATTCGAGGAAAGCGTTGTTTTTGTCAGCGATCAGAATTTTTATCGCTCTCTTTGCCTTCGAACTCATTAGATTGTATCTGTAGGGATACGGGAAGTTGAATGGGACGAACTTCTTACTGTCCTATAACGCGCACCAGGGTAAGAAAGAGAGCAGAAAACGCGAATTGACTTAAAGTCCGCGGTTAATCGAGCTTCTTTCACTTATTATTCACACTGCGATTGCCATCCTGAGCGCCGAGTCGCGCATTATCTGACGCCCTTGATTCAAAATTTTTGAATCGGTCAGAGATCCAGGCGGAAATTTCTCGACCGAGGTGTTGTTTGCTTAGGGTTCCCATTTCGACCGTTCC
>JAUHWE010000103.1 GCA_030424825.1 Verrucomicrobiia bacterium | reverse complement strand
TCGCTGCTGCTGATATCCCTGCTTCGATGGATGGCAAACGCGTTTGACTGTTTCCTGGGGATACGGATATTAAAGCCTTTGTTTCTTCACTTCGCGGCGAGTCTAATGCGCTATGTGGCATCGAGAATAGATTCGAAGCATCGTTCCGTCGTAATGGATGCCTCGGGAGACCTCAAAAGCTTGTGGGCAATCTATCGTCCATTGTTGCAACGGAAAGCCTTCGCTCACTTTCAAGCGTGGGCCATCGCGTTCAACTTTGGGCTGATTGGCGCTACCTTGGTAATCGTTCTTTTCTCGGATCGGGCATTTGGGTGGCAAACCACTCTCCAGATTGATGCGGAATGGCTTTATCAAGTCGCTCGCTTAACCGCATCACCTTGGTCCTGGTTTGCCGGAGAAGGTGTTGGGTATCCGAGCTTATCGGAAATCGAGGGGAGTCGCATTGTTCTGAAAGACGGTATCCGTTCCTTAAACTCTGAAGATCTCGTGTCCTGGTGGTCGTACCTTACTCTGGGTACGATCGTTTATGGCCTGCTTCCGCGTATCGTGTTCTACGGCTGGGGTATCCTGTCGGCACGTCGCTGTCTCAAGCGACTCTCCTTCAGTCATGTGGAGGCCAATCGAGTTGTTGAACGAATTCGATCGCTTGACTTTGGGTTTGATACTAATGCGGACAGATCGACCAGCGGGTTAGGCGGATCTGCTGTTTCTGACTTAGACGAGAATTCCCATAGAGATCCCATCCCGAATCGGGAAGTGGTTTGCCTACTAGCCAGCGACTACCATGAGGAGTTGCCCGCAGAGCAAATTAAGAGTGAGCTCGCCCGAACACTACACCAGCAAGCCGAGCGATTGAGTGTGCTGACCCTTACTGCTGAGGATCAGTTGAATCCCGAAAACCTTAACCTGAAACTCAATTCCGAAGATAGAGGAAACCTGATCCTTGTATTCGCATCATGGTTGCCACCCATTGAAGAAACCAGAGAATTGATTCGAGCGGTAAGGAAAGTCGTGGGCCCTGATCGCACCCTACATATTGTATTGCTTGGGCAAATTGATTCGAAAGACAGATATCAAGATCCTGAACCGCAAGACATCTCCATGTGGAAGACCTTTGTTCGCCGTCTTGGTGATCCTTACTGCGCCTTGAATCTCCCGACACCATGAACGAGACTGAAATACCTGTCTTTGCCATAATCGGCCATCCAAACGAAGGAAAGTCTTCAGTCGTTTCGACCCTGACGGGTGATGATCGAATCTCTATCAGTCCCACACCGGGTGAGACGATTCGTAATGAGCGAATATCGTGGAAGGCCCACGGAAAAATAATGATTCAATTTGTGGATACGCCAGGATTTCAAAATCCTAAGCGGATTTTGAAATGGTTTGAGGAGAACTCCGATGACCATGAAGGCTTGGTGAGTCGTTTTCTCAAGGAGTTTTCCTATGTTCCCGGGTTCGAGCATGACTGTGAGCTCCTGAAGCCGTTAGGTGAAGGCGCGGGAGTTATATTCGTCGCGGACGGTTCGCGTCCAATTGGGAAAACGGATCTCGCTGAGATGGAAATATTGCGACTTGTCGGAAATCCTCGAATGGGAGTTATCAATTCCAAATCGGAAAGGCCGGATCATCTGGAAAACTGGAAAAGAGAGTTCCGGAAGCACTTTAACGCCACTTTTCTGTTTGACGCTTGTAAGGCGAATTTCCGCAACCGGATAGAACTTCTCGAGTCGTTAAAGAGTATCGAGCAAAACTGGAATCCGGCTTTGGAAAAGGCGATTTCCCAGATCATCAGTGATCGCGATGGAAAACGGCGACGGTCGGCAGATCTGATATTCGAAACATTGGAAAAGTCGCTTGTATACAAAAAGTCCCGACTCTTGGCCGACGAAAGCAAAACTGAATTCGTGAAGGAAGAGCTGGAAACCGCTTTTCGTGAAGGACTGCGCTCGATCGAAGAGAGAGCATGGGATCGGATCCTCAGGGAGTTCAGCCACACTCGGTTGCAAGTGAAGGTATCGCACGATCCCATTCTGGCCGAAGATCTTTTCTCTGAACAGACCTGGCAGGTTTTGGGTTTGACGGGAAAGCAGCTTACGCTTTCAGCGGCTGCGCTGGGTGCAGGGGCGGGTGTCGGGCTTGATGTCCTGTTTGGGGGAATCTCTTTCGGCGTTTTTACCGCATCGGGTGCGATTACGGGTGCCGTCGCTGCCTTGCTGAAAGGCCGTTCTTTGGCTAAGCTCAAGTTGAAGCGCATCCCACTAGGCGGATACGAAATATCCATAGGGCCGAACCAGAATCCTCAGTTTCCGTTTGTCCTGCTGGATCGCGCTTTTCTTCTGTATCAACTCATTGCCAACAGGGCGCATGCCCGTCAGGATAAGGAACCGGATTTAACCGATGAAGCGATTAAAATGGGTCCTTGTTCTCAGTGGAGCAAGGAACGAAGATCCATTTGCGTTGGCGTGATCAACGCGATCAAATCCGGCAAGAGAAAGAAACTCGATTCATTGCGCCCTGAGTTTTCTCAGGTCTTGCTCGACACCCTAATTGTGATGGAAGAATCGAGTACTTAAAAATAAACTGGAAGCCGACATCTTTTAGGGTTCCAAATCACTAATTACTATCTGGAAGAAGGTGCTGGGAAGAAACGATTCCAAATCGATTCGGATATCGGTGCCCGAGATTTGATAAGCCTCTGGCGATACGCTTACCCAGTCCTGTAGGCTCGAACTGAATTCCAATTTCCAATCTACGCCGGTGTAGAGGGGGCCAATGATCAGGGTCTCGTTTGGCTCGGTAGAAAAATCGAAATTCAAGCTAGAGGTACCGTCCACGGGGTTGAGCTTCGCGAGGAACTCGAAACGATTGCTAAGTGTGTCCCCGTCCGCGTCTGCATCAGGTCCCGATATTGTGGGATCCAGTATCTGCTGTTCCGTAAAAAACTGCGCTTGCCAATTCGAGAAGTCCGTACCGCTGGCAATTGTCTGGATCGGCATTTGAGTGAGGCTCAGGTATCCGAGAGAGGCGTTAGGGAAGTCACTACCGGTCAGCCGAGCCCAAAATCGAAGGACCAAGTTGTACGTGGCAAAGGACTCTAGCGTATCGGGAGGGATTGTGGTGGAAGTGGCAGACGAATCCAAATCAGCCGACCAGACAATTTGGTTTGATTGATCGCGCACTTGGAGAGTGACTAGGGTCACTCCAGTAGAGGGAGGGTTCCATTGTATGAGTCGTTCTTCAGTCGAATCGAAACCTTGGAAATCTGCGTAATTCTGAACCAAAGGCGCTGCGGGATAGGTATCGCTAGGCAGTTCATAACCATCGTAGGCAATGAAACTCTGGTTTTCCTCAATATAGAATAGATAGTTTCCATGCGGATACGAAGCGTCCAGTGATTCTTTGCTTTCGACAGGGGAGGAAAAGATGTAGGAGTTGTCAGCGAATGAATTGAGTGGTGTCGATTTCGCTGGGGAATTGATCTCCGCATAAGTCACCGTTTCCGTATTTCCGACGACGAGTGCGAGGGGTCGATAGCCTTCTAGCTCAACCGTTTCAGCGCTGACCTGTGAATGGATTTGGGACTTGTAGAAGAGAAGCTCCGTGTCGCTCGTATAGGTGCTAATGTCAAATGAAGTGCCTGAAATGTATCCAATGATGGTGTCCGGTGTCTGCAGTCCACCAACATCATTGACGAATAGAATGCTGAATTCGTATCGATTGTTTGGGGTTAGTGATCCACCTGGAATCTCATACGAACTAGCGGTGGATTCCAGGAATTCAAAGATGAAGTCTCCGTCGCTACTGCGGTTGGTTCCTATTATGACGATACGATCCCCTGGATCCGCGTTGGTAAAGGCATTCCAGGTAAGAGTGAAATTCTGGGTGTGATCACTTGCCTTGAACGCTTCCAGATTGGTGAGGTGCGGTGCCGCTGGATAGACATCCCCTGTTATATTGAAAGGTCCTAATTCTTGTCCGGTTCCATCGACAGTTATATTGAGCGTATAGGCCCCGTTGGGGAATGCGGCATCCAATTCTGTTTGGCTGTCAAATTGCTGCCCTTCGGTTTCGTATTCACCTGGAATGCCTGTAAACACGAAATTGCCACCCGGGTAGTTAAGCGAGCCCCCTGTAATGTCATTGCCACCCTGCACACCGGCTCCGAAACTCCAGTCAACGGGATCGACCGGTGCGGCATTGTCAGATTGCTGAAAGGATCTCTCTTTGATTGTAAAAGCAAAGTCGATTCCGGGATCCCCGCCACCGCCAGCGGAAGTTTGGAAGTCCATGAAAGTAGAGGAGAGATAACCGAGCGCTGTGGGCGGATTTTCATTGGTGATCGCGGGCTCCCAGAAATGAAGGATAAGCGTATAGTTCTCATTTTGGCTCAACGTGTTCGCAGGCAGGGCAGCGCTAGTCACACTCGAATCAAATCCTTGGGTCCACACATTGTTGTCCGCTTCATCAAGGATTCGTAATTGAATCAGGCTTACCGTGTCGGGAGCCTCAGCCCAAGTGATGCTCTGCTCTTGAGTCGCGTCAAAGTTCAGCAGTTCAGTAAAGTTTTGAAATTGCGGCGAATCGGGGTAGGCTTTTTCAGGAAGTATGTATTCTCCATAATTAGTGAATACGTCATCCTCGGAAACCCAAAAGAGGTATTCACCGGTGGGGTATGCGGCGTCTAGCTCTGCCTTGCTGTCAAATTCCGTGAAAAGCAATTGTGTGTTTCCACCAATAGAGTTAAGGAAATAATTTCCAGTGGGACTGTTGATTTCCGCGTAGGAAACGGTCTTCGCCCCACCCGATACAGTAGCGAGCATTTGATAACCATCAATTTCAATGAGGGTGGTACTGGTCTGGTGACTACGCTGCCATTTGTAGAACGATAGTTCCGTGTCGCTGGTGTGAGTCGACAGTAAATAACTTGTGCTGGAGAGATATCCGATAATCGTCTCGGGACTCGGAAGGCCATCCGTCTTGTTAATAAATGTAATGTCGACATCATAATAATTGTCCGCGGAAAAAGTGCCTCCCGGTAGGGTGTATGAAGTCGTTGCATTATCTAGAAACTCAAAAATCAATTCTTCGTTGGCGTTGTCATCCCAGATCTGCAGAAGGACCTGGTCATCGTCATCCGCTCCCGTGAATGCATTCCATGTGAGGATAAAGTCCTGGGAGAGGTCGCTGGCCTGAAGTTCTAGAGCATTGGTGATGTGAGGAGCGTTCGGGTAGCTGTCTCCACTGATGGAGAACGGGCCAAGATTCTGGGTGCTGCCTCCATCGGTAACGCTAAAAGAAACACTGCCATTGGGAAAAACGGCATCCACTTCTGCCTGGGTGGCGACATTTTCAGAGTCGAGATCGAAACTGCCTTCATCGCCGATGATCTCCGTAGCACTGCCTGCTCCCGGGAGCGTAACCGAAACCGCGGTAAGTCCGCTGTCGCCAGAAGCGCCTGCGCCATAGCTCCATTTGGTGGGCTCGGTCGGAGGGGTGTTACCTTGCTGATCGTAAACTTTTTCCTTAATCGCGTAGATGAATTCAATGTCTGCGTTTGAGTTGGGTAGTATAATAAAGAATACGAGGAACGTTAATTGGAGGCTGAGTCGTTTCATGGGGAATGATCAATAATGGGTAGCGGCCATGCGGTGAATTGATAGTTGATAGGAAGCCGTCAGAAACATCGTATGCGACCGTATGAGATGCGATTCTAGGGAAACAGGCACGGATTAAGTGTGTTCCAAGGAGCAATTTAAGATAAATTGAATCCTCGAATAGGATAGATCTCATCGCGAAACTCATGGACGAATCTAAACGTTCGGGCGCGAACGAGGGAAATAGTTTGTCGCTCGGATCGTGTAGTGCTGCCACCTGTCAGGGTAGAGCGAAAGTTACATACACATTAGCGGTGGGTGTGCCGCGACCGCCTCCGCAAGCAATGACGAGAAATTGCTTCCCCTCTACCATGTAAGTGGAAGGGGTGGCAAATCCGGCCACGGGGAGTTTGTGTCTCCAAATCTCCTCGCCGGACTTCATGTCATAACCGCGAATGTATCCATCGAGATTGGCAGCGATAAAAAGCAGGCCTCCTGCAGTGGCGATGGGGCCGCCCCAGCTATTTCGCCCCGTGGGAGGCAAGCCCTGTTCCAGTAGTTCTGGATATTCTCCGAAGGTGGTTTTCCATAGATACTCGCCCGTGTTGAGATCCACTGCATTGAGTGTGCCCCAAGGCGGCTTGATTGCGGGGTAGCCTTTCGAGTCGAGCCACATCGAGTTGCCGGTGTGGGCGTAGGGTATGGGGTAGTCGTAATCCGAACGTTCTGATGGCGAGGAAGCGTCGTCTGACTCTTCAGGGTTCCGTAAGTATTTAACGAGCTGATACACGTCCTTTCCGGGTAGGTGTCGGAATGGTGGCATGGCGGCACTGCCGTGGATGATTTTCTGCTCTATTTCGCTTTTGCTCAATCGAGTGCCTATTCCAACCAGAGTGGGAACGATCTGGCCGAAGGCCGTGCCACCCGTTAGATTCGCCCCGTGACAATTGACACAGTTTTGGTTGTAAAGGTTTTCTCCGACCGACGCGCCAGTACCAACATCAATCAAAGTGAGCAGAGCGGGTGTTTCGTTTGAATTGAAATAAAGAATGCCATTGGGATCAGTTGCTCCGCCACCCCATTCCGCGCCGCCCCACATGCCGGGCAGGACGATGGTGTCGGTCTTCTCGCTGGGGGGATTCCAGGGGGCGTGGGGCTTTAGCGATGCGTATTTGACCGCGATCTCCGCGTGCGACTCCGGAGAAATATCCGTAATGAGATCCGCTGTCATCTGCTCACGCACATAGGGCTCCGGCTTGACCGGTTTCGGTTGCGTGGGCCAGTCGACCTCGCCCGGCACCTCGGATCTGGGAACGGGGATTTCCTCGATTGGGAAAAGCGGCTCCCCAGTCACACGATTAAAGACGAAGAGGTATCCGTGCTTAGTGAGTTGGGCAACGGCGGGAATCTCTTTCCCGTCGCGTTTCACAGTCAAAAGATTGGGCGGTGCTGGTAGGTCGTAGTCCAGCAAGTCGTGATGCACGATCTGGTAATGCCAAACCCGTTCGCCGGTGCGGGCGTTGAGACAGATGAGCGTGTTGGCAAAGAGGTTGGCACCAATTCGGTCACCTCCATAGTAGTCGAAGGTCGGCGAACCGGTGGGGCAGTAGACGAGGCCGCGTTCCTCGTCTAGCGACAGACCCGTCCAAAGGTTGGCCCCGCCGGCCGTTTTGTAGGCATCGGAAGGCCAGGTCTCGTATCCAAATTCTCCGGGATGAGGAATGGTGTTGAAGCGCCAAGCTTGTACTCCGGTGACCACGTTGAAGGCACGAATATGGCCGGGAGCGGAGGGGTAGGTAGGCGAGACGCGGCTTCCCATGATGTAGAGATCGTCGAAGATGATCCCAGGAGAAGTGGACGTGTAACTCAAAGTGTCGATGTCGCGTCCGAGTCCCTTCTTTAGGTCGGTCCGGCCATTGTCCCCGAAGGAGGGTACCAGACGAACCGTTTTGGCATCGATCGCGTACAGGTAGTTTTCAGACACATACAGGATTCGTTGGTCGTTCCCCTTGGACCAGTAAGTCAGGCCGCGATTCGCCCCGGACCGATTGACCGGGCCATCGCTCTCCTTCATTCGGTATTCGTAGGGATCGAAGCGCCACAATTCCCTGCCGGTTTTAGCGTCGAGGGCAAAGGCGATAAGCAAAGCATCCGTTCCATAAAGGACTCCGTCGATGATCAACGGGTTGCACTCCATCTGGAGGCGGCTACCCGTGGGCCGTTCACCCGCGTCATAGGTCCAGGCGACCTCGAGTTCCTTGACGTTCTCGGTGGTTATCTGGTCGAGTGTTGAATATTGGCTCGAATGCTTGTCCCCGAGGGAGACGGGCCAGTTCTGGTCGCTCGCTTGGGCCGCGGTGAATGTCGTGGCGAGTAGGACTAGAAAGCGAATCATAAGAGCATATCGTCGATAAGTTGTTCTCATACTGAATTCAGAATATTAGAAGAGGCATTCTGCTTGTGTTTGAAAATTAGGCAACAGGCTAGAATCCTTAGAGAATGTCCGAAAAGTCGAATGTATTATTGGGCCGCCACGATCGACGCCCTTGCATCACAGATCTCTATAATCCCACTTAGTGGGCTCTTGCTTGGTCACTGGTTGAGGTCGCTGTGACTTAGCCAGGAGTGTGGATTATTGTCATTTTCTGAAATGCTACCGTAGTCAGTAGCCCGACCACGGAAAAAGCGGCGACTACCGCGAAAACGTGCTGATGGCCAGTGGCACCAGGGGAATGATCGATCAGATATCCGAAAAGCGGGCCCGAAAAGATGTCGGGGGAATAGCCGATAACGGATACTATTCCGATGGCGCTGCCGGTAAAAGCTAGCGGTGTTCGGGACTCTTCGAACAGGGAAAAATAGATTCCTCGCAAGGCATAGATGCCGGCACTGGTCCCTGCGACCGTAAGGAAAAGGTAGGCGTAGATCGCTGCATTGAGTGCACCTGACGCGATGACTAGGCTTCCGGCGATCACCACGCTAAAGCTTATGAGGATCATGCGGGAATTCCCAAAACGGTCGCCAAGAACCCCCGCTCCAATCGCCGCAAAAGGCCGTATCCAAAATGAGAGAGTCCCCAATTGAGCGGCTGCCACATCGTCGTACCCGAAGGCGTCGCGAGCATAAAGGGAGAAGAAGGCGACGCTTTTCATTCCGACATAGGCGCAGATTACGATGGCTGACAGTAGCCAGATGGCCGGCATGCGAATCACGTGTTTAGCCCCTTCCAATGTTAGTTTGTTGCGGACAGTTGTGACCCCGCCACTGCTGCTTTCGGGCACGACCAGCCACACGAATAGGGCGGCGAAGAAAACCGCTCCAGTAAAGGCGTGAATGATTCTGGTCAGGGCAGCTGTCCGCTCGGCGAGTGTGGCGACTGCCGTGTCGGCCGGTAGAAACCAAGCAAAAACAGCGACCGATATCGAAGCGAAGAGAGCCGCAGTGAGGCCTCGTCCTCCATCGAGGAGCCCGTAGGCCTTTCCCTGGCTGTCCTGACCGCCCCATTCTCGAGTGGCCCGGATAAGGGCAGCCCAGAAGAGGAGCATGGTGGTGATGCCCCAAATGAAATAGAGTATGCGGAGAGACGCGAGACTTGGAATTGTCCCTAGATAGAGCCCGCCGCCGCCGGTCAAGATAAGCGCGAGGGTCATAAGGCGTCGGGCTGAGAACCGATCCGCTAGAAGGCCACCTGGAAAATAGGCAACCATGGCGACCGTCCCTAAAACCGCAAAGGCGGTGCCCAGCTCGAGATTGGTCAATCCGAAGACATCCAGGTAGGTAGGCCTAAAGATGCGAACGATGACGAACGGAAGGATGAAAATCACTTCGCCGGAGATCACCAACGCCAGCATTACGAAAGCGCGCCTTAGGGGGGTCAGGGTCAAGCTGCTGTCTGCCGGTTTTACCATCAACGCTTTTCGCTAACAGCGACAAGGGCACTTTGAGTTCTGAAGTATAGCGTACCGTCGGTGATCGCTGGGGTGGCGAGACAGTTGTCATTTAATTCGTTAGTGGCGAGCTCTACGAATTCCGGCTCTGCGTCTACAACCCATATCTTACCCGTTTCGCTTGTAATGTAGATACTCTTACCATCGGACACGGGTGAAGCGGTAAACCCTCCCCCAGGGAGCTTTTCACTAAATTGGATCTCGCCAGATTTTGCATCAAAGCACGTTAAGGTGCCGCGGTCATCGCAACCATATAGATAGTCACCGATCAGGATAGGCGTTTGCATGTAGTTACCTTTGCGGAAGTGGACCCAGGCGATGGCTTCATTGGTTTCCCGAATATCGGGAGGTGTGATGTCGCCCGTGGCGCCAAAGCGGACCGCTCGCATAGGACGAAACACGCCATGAGCACTGGTGAAGTAGGCGAGGCCATCGCCAATAATGGGAGTGGGGACGGGAATGTCTCCACCTCCATCCAGTTTCCAGATTTCTTCGCCAGAATCGAAATCATACGCACCGGTATGATGCCAGCCATTGACAAGGATTTGAGTCTTTCCTGGAAATTCAACTACATTGGGAGTGCTCCAAGTTGGAACGTCGTTGCGGGCGGTTCGCCAAATTTCCTCGCCAGTCTTTAGATCGAATACTGCGAGGTAGGAGTCCTTCTGCACGTCGCATAGGACGATGACCTTGTCTTCATGAATAATCGGCGAACTGGCGAATCCCCATTGCGCGGTTGGCATTTTAAAGTAGCCGGCGTCCATTTCACCAAGATCCTGCTTCCAGACGAATTCCCCATCTCGATCAAAGCAATAAAGCCCTTCGGATCCGAATATCGCTACGATATGCTCACCATTAGTAGCGGGAGTGGAATTGCAGTGAGTTCCCTTAGTATGGCGTAGACTTCGAGGAATCCCTTCGTGACCAAGGACATCAAATACGGGAAATCCCGTTTTGCGGTTGAAAGCCATGAGGCGCCACTGGTGAAAACCTTGGTCGTCCGCGGCTCCGATGTCTCCGTATAGTCCCACTTTGAGGTCGGACTTTCCGGGCCCGATCGCCGTAGTCACATAGAT
>JAUHWE010000102.1 GCA_030424825.1 Verrucomicrobiia bacterium | reverse complement strand
GAAAACGAAATTTTGCGGTGCCCTGATCCCCTTCCTAATTGCTCTTCAAGTCTCAGCTGAAACACAGCAGCTAGAGCTGGCCTCGCCATTTACGGAACACATGGTTTTGCAACGCGAAATGCCGGTGCCAGTATGGGGCTGGGGCGAACCGGGCGCCTCCGTCAAGGTCTCGGTGGCTGGAAAAACGAAACAGACTAGGGTCGGCAAAGAGGGTCGCTGGAAACTTTCAATGCCGCCGCTCCCAACAGGAGGGCCCTACCCTTTCCGAGTAGAAAGCGGCAACGCATCGATTCAGTTTTTAGACATTCTCGTGGGGGAGGTTTGGATAGGCTCCGGTCAATCCAATATGCAAATGAATTACAACAAACTGAAAGACTACGAGGCGCTTCTCGAATCAGCGAAAGAAATGCCCATTCGGTCGCTCGAGGTTAAGCGGAATGTCCGCTTCGAACCCCAAAATCGATTCGCCGGACAATGGAGAACGGGTCCTTGCCAGAGTGCGGTCGGCTTCCTGTTCGCCTACGAACTGCAACAGGCGTTGGGCATTCCGGTAGGAATCATAGAGGCATCTTGGGGAAGCTCCGCACTGGAAGGTTGGCTCCCCCTTTCGATGACCCAAACATTCCCTCACTTCAAACGGGAAATGGAGGCCTTTGAGCAGTTTGACCGTGATGAAGTAGAGCGACTCATCCAACAGGACATTGCGGGTCAAACCTGGGAACGAAATGACAATATCTATTTAAGAACGCGGCCCAACATTCTCTACAATGCCATGCTGTATCCCCTTGCTCCTTACGCAACTCGCGGCATCGTTTGGTATCAGGGCGAGTCCAACTCCAATGCGCTCGCCAATATGCGCCAATACGGTGTGACGCTTCCCGCCTGGTGCCAGCACCTCAGAGAACTGTGGGGACGAAACGACTTTCATTTCATGGCGGTCATGCTGCCTCGGTACGGAAGGATCAACCAGGGCTCGCCTACTAATTCACCGACTGCTCCGGACGCCTATAGCTGGGCCTGGTTTCGCGAAGCGCAACAGAAACTGCTTAAACTGCCCCACACCAGCATCGCCAACACGATCGATCTGGGCGACATTGAAAACATCCACCCCACAGATAAAGAGCCGATCGGGCGACGCCTCGCCTTACTCGCTCAAGAGCGAATCCACTCTATGGATATTGAATCTTCAGGACCCGTATACACAAAAATAAAAACAGAAGGAGACTACGCAGCGCGAATTCACTTTCAACACGGGCAAGGTCTGCGGACCACGGATGGCAAACCGCCACGGGAATTTTGGGTAGCCGGACCCGACCGCCACTGGCAACCCGCTCAAGCAAGGTTGGACGGCGAATCAATTGTCCTCAGCTGGACCGGCATTAGAAACCCAGTCGCTATTCGCTACGCTTTTTCTGGGTTTCCCGATGTCAACTTGGTCAACGGGGCTGGCCTTCCCGCCCTTCCCTTTCGGACCGATTCCGACACCCCTCCTGGATACAACGACGCACCTACCCTTGTGGGCGACAAGCATCGCAGGAGGTGACATTCACATAGCATCTAACTTTGTATGCTCAAATTGGAAACTATTTATCGGAAAACCCAATGGCGCTCCCCTTTCAGCGGGATGGGGTATGAAATATAAGAAAGTGCCTAATCAATCGAATATTTGACAGGGGCGTCGCTTGCGGCGAACGCACAAGGGTGAAAACCCCAACAATTCAGTCGCCACAAGCGACGCCCCCACATCGGAAATCTATATGATCCGACTGACTGGTCTTTCACTAGGTTGTGATTACAATTTTCCAGATATAGTCTGAATATTTAAACCATAGGTTGCGTCGAAGGAGTATACCTTCTAGCCAAGACTGACTCAATGAAATCGCTCCAACGTTTCCGCCTCTTTTTCTTCGCTTCTTACCTATTACTGAGTATCCCGCTGATTCAGATTCCGGCACTGGGTCAATCTTCTGCTTCGACAATCGAATCTCTCTGGGCCACATCTCCGGTATCGATAAAAGCCTTCGACCGTCAAAATCGTGCCTGGATCACTGGGAAAACGCTCAGAGTCGGATACCTTGGGCAAGATTCCAGCGAATACATCAATTTTGAAGATGGAAATGTAACGTTCGAACCAACCGGGAGAAAGCCGTTCACCGAAGCAGACCTCCCTTCCAAAGACGGCACGCCTAGGGAGCCAATGAATACTTTCCCGAAGCTCCTAGGTTCGCCCATTACGATCACCTTTGGTC
Source organism: Verrucomicrobiia bacterium (assembly GCA_030424825.1). Classification (GTDB taxonomy): domain Bacteria; phylum Verrucomicrobiota; class Verrucomicrobiia; order Opitutales; family Opitutaceae; genus Pelagisphaera. Next base: position 8,392 of record JAUHWE010000102.1, on the reverse strand, counting down.
CCAGCGGATTTCCCTGGGTCACGTTCAAGTCGAAAATGGTCGCTCGTTTCAACGGATCCAGCTGGGTACCGGTTAGCGCCAAGGCCGACCGGGTCTACTTTGGGGGAGACGGTTCCTTTTGGGCGACCCTCGGACCGGCAAATAACAAAAACAACCAGTACCCAAGCACGATCTCGAAATGGGAAAACGGCTCGTGGAAAGACATGGGTAAGAAAGCGATTCGGTTCGCGGTCGATGGCGACGGCAATGCCTGGGCCTTAACCCGTTTGCCCGACCGCAAGGTGGTGCTAGAAACTTATGAGTCCGGAGCATGGCAGTCGTTTCCCTTACCTCAACCGGGCTCACCGAAAGACCTACTAACGATCGATCCCTCCGGGAAACTTTGTATTCATGCTCGAGTCAATCCATATGGCACCAATACTGTGGGCGTCTACGGTGTCTTCCGACTTGAAGATCGTAAATGGAGTCTCATCGCTAAAAACACTGAGAAGGTAACGGGTACGGTCGATTACAACGAATTTTTCGTAATGGAAAATGACGCACTGTATTTAGGTAGTTACTACAAACCGGATAACGCCGTTCGAGCAATCGAGGGTGGTTCGCAATTCGCCAACTTCGGTTTTCACTTCTTCGATATCGGACTCGACGGAACCCTCTGGGCCGCCAAAACTTCCGTCGGCGGTCGCGGCCTCCCAAAGGCCTACAAATGGCTAGGCGGGAATCAATGGGAAGTTTTCCTCTTAGAGGACCGGGTCCTTGACTTAGATGTAGATCGCGACGGATCGGCTTTGATAAGCGGATTCTTTTCCATCTATCGACTCAATAACGGAAAAATCGAAAAAGCTACCGGAATGAACGGTGCGGGTCATCAACTCGCAGTTGGTGCCAATGGAGACCTCATCGGTATGCAGACGAAGAATGGAAAACTCCTAGTTGCAAAGCGAGATGGTCAACAGCTTCACACCGTATCCAAAGAACCTCTTCTGTTGATTCAAGATAAGATGCCGGGGATAGCAATTGACGGAGACGATACAATTTGGTCAATACAACCCGCTAAGAACCCCGTAGACCCAAGAAACCACTACGAACCGGTCAAGCTCGTTGATGGTCGCTGGGAAACCGTTCCTCCCCCGGAAGGGAAGTTCGCATCTCTGCAACCGGGTGTCCCCATTAGCGGCAAAGACGGGAACGTCTATTACGGCCTCGGGAATCAAACTTTCGGTATCCCCGCCTCAATGTACAAGCGAGACGGTAGTCAGTGGGTAGAGGACCGTGACTTCCCAACTGCTGGAATGCGAGCTATCGACAAAGATGGCTACCATTGGTATGGCCCTGCAAAAATAACTACAAACAGAGAAGACCTCAACGGTTGGACCATAGCAACTCCTGAGAAAACTACTCGGAAATCCGTTGAACGTTCCAAAGAGCCAGCAACAAGCAGTGGCTCAACACAGGATCCTCCCAATCCTTTACCTACAGATTCGGTTGAGAAAGCCAGTCCGCAAGAATCAAATAACGCCACGTCACAATCCGCACCCAAATCCATCGTTGGCTGCTGGTACTGGTCCAACGGGTCCTACGTCACAATCACAGATGATGGAAAAGCAAAGATTGGCGACATCGTTGGACTCTGGGAAAAGAATGGCCATTCTGAGAACGCGTTTACGATTCGCTGGCCCGGCATCATCGATACGGTTTCTATCAATCGAGAGAACACGGAGTTTCAAGGCAAAGGTTTGTTCAATACTCCCGTATCCGCGATCCGGATAGGACCTGCAGGCAATGAACTAGCCGGCACATGGCGCCGCATTGATGGAGCCACACTGGAGATTTCCGAAGACCATAAAGTCACCAACGGCGATTTCCATGCCAATTGGGAAAAGACCGGCGACCGAAGCTACAAGATCACATGGCCGCTGGATGATCAAGTAACGTTAAGCCAGGATGGGACTTCGCTAGCGATCCAAAACCAATTCGCTACAATTTCAGCAAATAGAGACCCCACTTGCGGCCAATGACCGGGCCTCGCTTTTGATTTAGGAATCTGTGATTATCGTATTCAGAATTTCCCTTTAGCCCTCTGTCAGAAAGGCCACAAGATCCGCCAAATCCTGGGCGGACAATCCCAGTCCTCCACCAGCGGGCATGATGGACTGGCCAAGCTCTTGTCGGGACCGAATTTTTCCCTTAGAGATCGAATGCTGCTGGCCTCCCACATCCTTGAGAATCACAGGATCCCCGTCGCCTACGACAAATCCGGACAACGTCTGCCCATCCACCGTTTCAAGGATAACCGACTCGTATCCGAAGGCGATCGCCGCAGAGGGATTGATGATCGAATCCAGAATCGCGACTCTATCAAAACGCTCCCCTACCGTCGTCAGGTTGGGGCCGATGTCACGGCCTTCATTCCCATGCAAGTGACAGGTCGCGCAAACCGCGCGGCCAAAGAAAAGATCCCGCCCATTGACTAGGTCGCCCGCTAAGTTTGCAATATCATCGATTGGCGGAAGCGGTTCGCCCGTTGCACTGGGTTTCGGAAAATACCTCGATGCTAATGCTCTCACGGAAGCATCCGGATTGTCGTGAATATGCTGGGCGATGATGGGAAAGAAAAACTCTGGTAGCTCATTGCGTCCCGCAAGATGCAACAGATTGGGGGCCCCGATTCCCGAACGCGACATCTCAATCGCAATCTCCTCCAGCTCTTCACTAAGAGCGGTTGCCCCTTTCAATTTATTTCGACCTTGGGTCATGCGCTTGGCTTCTTCCGCATCCGCGGCTGCCTGGGGATCCACTGGGAGCTTTTCGACGAGGCCGTAGTCCTTCCACTCGTTGCTGGATCGAGACTTCACCCACCAAGCCGCATAGGACCGCAGATCCTCCGGGCCATCGATCGCGGCTGCCAAGACTCCTTTTGCTGCCTTTTCACTATCGATAAATGCGAGCGCATCCAAAGCTTGGCGACGCTGCGTAGGCGTAAGGCTTGCGGAAAGGGCTCGTTTTCTAAACGAATCTGCAGCAGCTACCGGATGCAAGCGCCACGCCATCGCGGCAACCGAGTCTTTCCATTTTAGAGGATCCCTATCTGCACTCTTGGCCAGGACCTTCCAAATGGCGTCTTCTTTGCCCTCACAGGCAGAGCCAAGCGCTTCTAGATACCAACGATCGTTCTCCTCGAACAGATCAATCAGCTTCATGATAGCGGCTTGCGATTCATCGAGGGAAATATCCCTCAATGACAGGGCGACCTCGCGGCGGACCGCAGGAGAAGGATCAGAAGCCAACCGATTTGCTCGAGCCATCAGACCGGTCAAATCGTGTTTGCGGGCCGCTCGATAGGCCGTAATGCGTAGGTCCGCATTCGGATGGGAAAGCATTTCCTCAACGCGATCCCAAGCGCTTCGACTAAGTGAGCTTTTCGGCTTCGCGGGAGAGCCGACCGCCGCCAACGCGTAAACTGCCCTGGCTGCCAAACGGGGATTCTCATCACGACTCAACTCTAGCAATCCAGCGACTCCCTTCCGGGTAGGAGTACCTGTCAAACGTTCGAAGCCAGCGAATCGTATTGAATGAGATGGATTTTTCAATGCGTCCAATTGGCCCGCCACATTACTCAAATCGAACTGAGGGAACTGCGGATTGCTTCCCTTTCGGGTAATGCGATAGATCGTTCCATTACCATCGAGCTCCTGCATCCGATGCCCGCCAATGAAGGGATCGAAAAAATCGGATACATAAATGGCCCCGTCCGAACCGACGATGACATCGGATGGTCTAAACCATTTGCGCGTATCTTCCTTGCTCGTGGGTTGGGCGGTGAGATTGGGATTGATAGCCGAGAACAACACCGAACGCTTCATCTCATATCCCGCTCCGTCAGGCTGAGGAGAATACGCCCAGATCGTGTTTCGACCTGCCTCCGCCGAAAGGAGCATGTTCTCGTAATCTGGCCCCAAGGCACCGTTCTCATAAAACTCGATACCAGTCGGTGAACCGGGGCCATAGACATCACCCGAAGGAATGACCCCCGGGTCGTCCTGCCGCCAATGCGCCGTCGGAGTCGCCTGCCCCGGACGATGGTCGGCCCGCCAGGTTCGCTTCCCGTCTGCGGATGAGAAGCCCAGATTCCCATACTCCATTACCCAAGTCGTCCGACAGGAAATCGTATCGTCATTGTCATTCTGGAATACATTGGCAAAGGAATCGAGGCAAAGTTCATACGGATTACGAAAGTTGTGGCCCACTACCCGCATGTTCGTCCCATCCGGCTGGATACGTATCGCCAAACCGCCCACGTACATACGTCCATCATCGGATACAAGCCCTGCCACATTGGTCTGATTGGAAGGCGAACCCCCGCGGTAACTGCTACCCGCACGCAAAGTCCAACCGGATCTGTCCGTTACGATATGCGGCCCCGCGTTGCCGGTAGAAAAATAGAAATCGCCATCCGGCCCCGCCTTTACCGTATGAAGCGAATGGTCGTGATCGAAGCCGCCAAAGCCGGTCAATAGAATTTCTTTCGTATCGATATTCGGATCAAATCGAGCGTCACGGTTCACATCCGTGTAGACGATCACATTGGGTGAACAGGTGACAATTACCCGATTGTCGATCACCGAAATCCCCATGGGGGCAACCAGATCCTCATCCTGTACAAATTCATGGGACGCATCCGCTCGCCCATCTCCATCCGTATCCTGCAACACCATCACACGATCGCCTTGATCATGCCAACGGTTCACCACTCCCTGATTCCGAAACGATCGGTAATTCACCGCCTCGGTCACCCAAACTCGCCCTTGAGTATCGGTATCCATATTCGTAGGATTGAAAAATAGAGGAGCCTCGGCCCATACTTTGGCTTCAAGACCATCTGCAACGTAGAATTGCTCTACTGGCGTCGGGTCGATGGCGAGTAAATCGCTAAATGCGATCAGAGCGAACAGGAAATAGGGAGTTTTTGGGCAATGATTCATAATGGGCCGTCCATTCGGATTAGACTAACTTATCCTTACTGGGCTAGTCGCCCCACTGGACAATGTCCATTAAAAGTGGTCCATTCCCTTTCGTTCCAATTGGAAATAAGAATGTGAAAGGGTTTGATACTTCGAAGACGCTGGACCTTAATCGGTCGCAAATCCTCCTTCGCAATTATGATCGCAAAATCCACCCCTACCATTATCTGGACCGCTTTAGTTGCCCTCCTCACAGGCGTCTTCCTCACCGGATGCGGGCCCACTACGAAATCGCCACCGAATTTCGTCATCATATTCATCGACGACTTGGGATACGCCGATATCGGCCCCTTTGGATCGAAACTCAATCGCACTCCGAATCTGGACCGCATGGCCGCCGAGGGCATGACCCTAACGAGCTTCTACGTCCCGGCCTCCGTATGCACCCCTTCCCGCGCCGCTCTCATGACGGGAAGCTACCCGCAACGGGTCGACATGGAACGAAACGCCCTTCCCGGCACCGGCAACAACTTAGTCCTGTTTCCAGGCGACCCTAAAGGACTTAATCCCAGCGAAATCACCATCGCGGAGGTGCTGAAAGATGCCGGCTACGCCACCGCATGTATCGGCAAGTGGCATCTCGGCGACCAGAAACAATGGCTTCCCCGTACCCACGGGTTTGATACCTATTTCGGAATTCCCTATTCCAACGACATGGGCTCGAGCCGTCCGCAGTGGAACTACCCTCCGTTACCCGTCCTTCGCGAAGAAGCCGTGATCGAAGAGGAGCCCGACCAGGCATTGCTGACAAAACGCTACACCGAAGAGTCATTGGCCTTCATCGAGGCGAACAAGGACAAGCCCTTCTTTCTCTACCTACCCCACACTATGGTCCACCTGCCTCGCTTCGCCAGCAAAGATTTCCTGGGTAAATCAAACAACGGACTCTATGGCGACATCGTGGAAGAACTCGATTGGTCCGTTGGAAAGATTCTCGATAAGCTCGTCGATCTAGGAATTGATGACAACACAGTCGTCCTTTTCTTCTCTGACAACGGCGGTACGCGAAGCACGGATACCTACGAAGTATCGAACCTTCCCCTACGTGGCGGAAAAGGCAGCATGTTTGAAGGTGGCTTTCGAGTCTGCTCACTCGCCTGGGGTCCCGGAACGGTTCCCGCTGGCAAGGTCTCAAATGAGATATTGACCTCCATGGATCTGCTTCCGACTTTTGCCAAATGGGCCGGGACCCGGATTCCCGAGAATCGACAAATTGACGGCAAAGACATCACCAATATTCTGCAAGGAGAAGCCAATGCCCGCTCCCCGCACGAGACATTTTTCTACCGACGGGCCAATCTCCTCTATGCCGTCCGGAGCGGCCCTTGGAAGCTGTTCCTGCGCGACTATCCCTATGCGGGGGAAACGATTCAAGCGGGCACTCTCTACAATTTGGAAGAAGATATCGGCGAGACCAAAGATCTGTCATCCCGCCACCCGGATATCGTCGCCCGCCTCGAAGGATTCGCTCAAGCCTCCCGCATCGACCTCGGCGATGGTGATGAGATAGTGGGAAAAAACATACGCAAAGCGGCATACATCCCCCTAACCGAGGCCACCACTCTCACCCCTCGAGCCCAGCCCTGGTCGGAAGTGAAACGGATCGAAAACAACTAAGCGATGGTTTGATTAGTCCGTTTCAAAAACGCTTTCAATGTAGGGGCGTCGCTCGCGGCGACCGCATAAGGAAAGTTAAGACCAAACAATTTTGAACGTCGCCTCAACGAGACGACCTACAATAAAGCATCCCCGGGGCAACCGTCTTCGTTCGCAGAACTACGCCGAGTCAAGAGCCTCGAGGTATTTTAAGGTAGCGGGCGATCTCCGAGCGCCCACCCTATAGATACAGCAATGGGCGCTCGGAGATCGCCCGCTACCAATGTCAGCAACCAAGCAAGCTTCGAGGTATTTACCCGGAGGGAAATAAATCGAATTCTTAAATAGATTCAGACTGTAGGGCAGGTCGCTGACCTGCCGATTGGGATAAATGTCGCCTCAGCCACCGACAAGTCGGGGTCTTTGACGAGACGACCTACAATCAAACAACCCAAATATTTGGGAAATTGATTTAGATTTACTGGACACTCTCTAAGATAATTCCAACCACCAATCCCGATCCCCACTGTTCTCACTCTGAAAGCTTGTAAAACGCATCGCCTAATCAATGCTCAGAACAATGAAACGCCTTCTGCCCTTACTTTTATCCTTTCTCGCAATCAGCGCATTCGCAGCCAAGAAGACTCCCAACGTCCTCCTCATCTGCGTCGATGATCTGAGACCCGAGCTAAAATCCTTTGGCGTCGACTACATTCATTCGCCCAATATCGACAAACTCGCCTCTCAGGGCCGCCCATTCACCCGCCACTATGTGCAAGCCCCTACTTGCGGCGCCTCACGCTATGCCCTTCTCACTGGCCGCTATGGCGGCGAGAACAACAACGCGCTCTTTGATCGGGCAAAAGAAATAGAAACCGACCCGCTCGCCCATCCTCCGAGCATGCCCGCATGGTTCCGCCAGCACGGCTACCGGACAGTTTCCGTCGGAAAGGTATCCCACTATCCAGGTGGACGGGGCGGACCCGATTGGAATGACGAAGCGATCCCCGAGATGCCTAACGCCTGGGATCGGCACATTCTCAAGTCCGGCCCCTGGCAACACCCGCGCGGATGGATGCACGGACTCGCAAAGGGTGAAATCCGTGTCGATGCCAGCGACATGGATCTGATCCAGGCGCTCGATGGCCCTGACAGCATTTATCCAGACGGCACAAACACCGATGAAGCGATCAGGCAACTGGAGACTCTGGCGAATGACGATCAGCCCTTCTTTCTCGCCTTCGGCATTCTCCGCCCTCACCTCCCATTCGGCGCCCCTGCAAAATACCTCGAACTCTACGAAGATTCGACCCTCCCTAAAACCCCTCACCCAGAGAAACCCGAAGGCCGCACGACTTGGCACAAGTCCGGCGAATTCTACAAATACAATCGCTGGGGCAAAGATCCCAATACAGATGCGGACTTCGCCATCGAAGTGAGAAAACACTACGCCGCCTGCGTCTCCTTCGCCGATGCTCAAGTGGGAAAAATCATCGATCGATTGGACGCCCTCAATTTGCGCGAAAACACCATCATCGTCCTTTGGGGAGACCATGGCTGGCACCTGGGCGAACATTCGATTTGGGGAAAGCACGCTCTCTTTGAAGAATCCCTCCTTTCTCCGTTGATCGTCAGCCACCCAGGCATTCTCAATCCTGGAAAATTTTCTGAATCTACCGTGGAAACCGTGGATATATTTCCAACGCTTGCGGAACTCGCCCACCTGCCTAAACCCGATTTCACATCAGGCGTATCGATTGTTCCCCTACTTAAAG
>JAUHWE010000782.1 GCA_030424825.1 Verrucomicrobiia bacterium | reverse complement strand
AATCGGAGGCCCATGTGGTTTGGTGGAACTCTGGGTCGACGCGGTTTTCCGATGCTCGCATGGCGTCAAGATCGCCTCCTTTTTCCCGTACCCAGTCGGCATAGGCATGCGTGCCTTGGGGCCAATCGTCGCGAGGAGCGTGCGAGTGTTGCCAATAGGTGAACCCGTCGTCCAATCGCGGTTCTGGGCGCTTGCCTGCGCTGACTAAATGGAATTTTCCAATCATGCCGCAACGGTATCCGGAATCCGCGATCAGTTTCGAAATGAGAGGAGCGTCTGCGGGGAAGGTGTCATTCCCGTTCCGCGTATTGCGTACCCGGCTGGGATAAAGTCCGGTCATGAAGCTGGCTCGGCTCGGGGTGCAGATCGGGCTTTGGCAGTAGGCGTTGGTGAAGGCGACCCCGTCACGGACTAGACGATCTATGGTAGGAGTCTGGACGTGCGGATTGCCGAGTGCCCCGATCGTGTCAAATCGTTGCTGATCGGTGCAGTACCAGAGAATGTTGGGTCGCGTCATAGATTATTAGATACAGGGTTAAGCCGTTGGGCGTGACTCATGTTTGGCTGTCATGGAAGTTCGCCTGCGGTTTCCGGCAGATTGTCTCTCTTTCAACGCTTCCATTGATTGTTCCAGTTGGTTTCATGGGTAACTACCGTTGGGGAAATGAGATCGTGGCTGGGTTTTGCAAGGAAACAAAACCATTGGCGCTAAACGCGTTTAGCAAAACTAGAGTTGTGCTCGCGAATTCAAGTGAGAAAGTCAATATCGCGTTACACACCGAATGCCCTTACCCCGACCCTATTTAGGTCCAATATGCGTGCTTCAGGTGACTTTGCGTCTTCACTCAATACTAGGAACTATATCGAACAATAACCATGACATATCTACGAAATTACAAACTCCTTGCGGGAGTTTTTTCAGTCGCCGGGCTCTTTTGGGCGTCAACGGCATTTGTCCAAGGCCAAGAAGGGGATGAAGTCTTCGAGTTGAGTCCGTTTTCGGTGGATGCCGCCGATAGCGCTGGTTACCAGGCCACCAGTACCCTGGCGGGGACTCGGATCAAAACGAATCTGAAAGATCTGGGGGCGTCCATTTCGGTTGTCACCGAGCAATTCATGGAGGATGTGGCGGCGACGGATGCCGAAACGCTGCTCTCTTACGTGGCCAATGTAGAGGTGGGTGGTGATCAGGGAAATTTCAGCGGTGCGACGGATGTGGGATTTGGGCGCTACCATCAAGTTGATACGAGAACGAACCCCCAGAATAATCAGCGAGTACGAGGATTGCTGCAAGCGGATTTGACGCGGGGTTATTACCTTACGGACATGCCCTTTGACAGCTACAATACCGAGCGGGTCACGACGAGCCGAGGTCCCAATTCGATCCTTTTCGGGATTGGGAGCCCAGGTGGGGTTATCAACAACGGGACCAAGCAAGCGGTCCAAAATGCTGATTTCGGCGAATTCGGCTTTCGCATTGATAACTACAACAGCCTGCGTGCCACCTTTGACTATAACAAGTCGCTCATAGAGGATCGTCTTGCCGTTCGGATCGCCATTCTCGAGGAGACAAAAGAGTATAAGCAAAAGCCGGCCTTTCAAGATCAAACCCGTTTTTATGCGGCCCTGAATGGGGTACTTTTCGATGGCGATGGCAGTCGGACTACCTTGCGAGCAAATTGGGAGAAGGGAAGTCAGGATAGTTCTCCGGTAGAAGTCATTCCGGTTACGATCGCGTATGACAACTGGTTTGATCCTTGGCCAGCGAGCAATTCGCAATATACTGGCGTAGATGCTTTTTCCAGAGTCGTATCTCCTAGCGAGGGGGGGACCTGGGAGTTTCAGGCCATTGATGACACTCGTTTTCACGAGAAGGCAGGAAACCGGGCCAATGTAAATACAGAAGCCCGCGCTTTGTCGTTTCGCCATGTAGGAGTCTTTTTCGCTGAGAGAGGTATGGGACCAAGCGTCGGAGGAGGTACCGGACTCGGAGCCTACAATGGCTTAATTCCTTGGAACTCCAGCGTAGACACGATTGCAAGTGCTGGACTGGTCGGTACGGCTGTAGCGGAAGGGCTCGATCCAGACACCCCAATTTTTG
>JAUHWE010000781.1 GCA_030424825.1 Verrucomicrobiia bacterium | reverse complement strand
GAAGTAGCTGCCAAAATCTCAGATTGGGTTTCAGGACTTAACTTATTCCAGAAATCTCCCGAATGGGATGGCTCAATCGCACTACTGTGAAACGCCCATTTGAGAGTATCGTCCTTACCGATTTCTTCACGCAAGGTTACCCGAACTGAACTCGGCGGCCGGGCTCTGGGACTAAAACTCGACAGGCTTGCCTTGAGTAACATCCCATTCGAATTTTCCAGAACTTCATCAAGTGGGGCCAGATTCGACTCATTCGCGAATCTTGCTTGAATCGCTGCCTGAAAATCGCCAGACAATCGACTCCCCTCCAGTGCCGACACGCCCCTCAAGTCTCTCTCATTATCAATGTCGAAGAATCCAGCTGCGGCCGTAGATCGGCTGATATTCATATCCGAGTCCAAATTGATCGAACCCACCAACTGCTTTCTACTTACCTCAACAAAGACGACATCCTCCAGTTTAATACTATCAGCGGAGACCGTCTCATAAGGTCCAAACGGCACCAGTGGGAATATCATGAAATTCTCTTTCGAATTTGCGAATTTCGGCGACTGGTTAATCAATTTGTAGTCAGGTCTTGTATACAGTCCACTACCGGTGAATAGATCATCTGGGTAGAAGAAGAAGATCGGAAACCGCCATTCCCCATCGGATCGAACCGCAAGCGGCTTTTCGTTGCAAACCAGCTCAGAAACTAGGCTGAGCGCGTATAGCCCAACCAATATCCAGAAGGAGAAGTAGGATCGTCGGATAGATTTAAATCGACGCAGTCTTCTTGCAGTAACCGGGTTTAATCTTGGCTTCCACATAGAATATTACTCGCTCGAAAATGATATTCTTGGGTCAATGAGCACGTAGCAAAAATCCGACATGATTCGACCAAGCAGCGCGACAATTGAAGTCAATGCGAGTACCCCCATAAATACCATGTAGTCACGGCTCACAATCGCTTCCAAACTCAACAATCCAATTCCTGGTATATTGAATACGCGCTCGATCAACACCGAACCGGCAAACAAAATAGACAACACTCCGCCAAAACCGGTTGCGATCGGGATCATCGCATTGCGAAACGCATGCTTCCAAACAGCGGTTTGCATCGTTCCCCCTCGAGCCACCACGGTCCGCACATAGTCTTGGCTGATTTGCTCCATCAGCGAGTTTTTCATAAGCATCGTGAGAACAGCGAAATTTCCGATAACATAGCAAAGAACGGGAAGGAACATGTGCATGAATTGGTCTTTCACTTTCGCCCCGAAGCTAAGCGCTTCCCATCCATCAGAACGAAATCCTCCGATTGGAAAGATATCCCAGAAGTTGTCCACCGTTCCGGAGAAGAACATTTTAAGCAACATGCCAAAGGCGAACGAGGGAATCGCGTATCCAACGAAAACGACAACACTCGATATCAAGTCAAATGTCCCACCGTCCTTAAGGGCCTTAGCGATACCCAAGGGAATGCAAATTAGATAGGTGAGGATAAATCCCGTAATGCCAAAGGTAAGCGAAACTGGGAAACGTTCAAAGATGAGGCTCCCCACTGTCTTATGACTGTAAACATAGGAATTCACCGTCATCCCAAGCTTGTTGACGACGAGCCAGTCCCAGTACCGCTGTATTATAGGCTTATCGAATCCAAAGTGTTCTCTAAGAGCCTCTCTTTGGGCCTCTGAAATCTCCTGCGAACCAAGAGCGCCATCGGCCCCACTCGAATCGCCACGCATCTTGAGCATCGCCTGCTCCACGGGACCTCCAGGAACAAACTGACACAACAAGAAGGAAGCCAGAGTAATTCCGATAAACGTAGGAATTATCAGCAGGATTCTTCTAGAGAAATAAGCAGAACGACCAGTCATCACAGCGAGGGATTCACTGAACTAGTATTCAGAGAAAATCTCGTCAAATACGATCGTATCTGGAGTCGGTGGAAGCGCCTCTCCATTCGCTTTCGCCAATTCAAAATCTGCCTGTAAATCCGGATCGACCCACCAATAGTGCAGCGCCGATGATTCATCGTTGTATTTGTCATAGACCGTTTCTGGAGTACCAAACTTATTCCAGTACATGATTCGCTGAAAATCGATCATCCATATCATGACCATCGGC
>JAUHWE010000780.1 GCA_030424825.1 Verrucomicrobiia bacterium | reverse complement strand
TAAGGCAGCGGTGGAGTTGGAGGACCATTACTCCGAATTGAGCCAAGAGTTGCTGAAGCTAGCCCAGAAAACACGTGAGTCGCGTGTCGATGGTCAGATGAAACGTGCGGTGAATGCTTTGCTGTACGAACGGTTTGATCGAGCAGCAAAAGAGCAGGAAGGCGCTGCGGATGAGTTAGGGGCCATGGCCCGAGATATGGGAAACATCTCAGGAAAGGTGCCGTCTATGACACAGGAGCAAATGAACAATTTGATGAAGCGAATCGAGGATGCCCGCAGGGAGTTGGCGGAAGCGGGTACTCCTGGTAAAGAAGAGGGACAGGGTGAGAGTGAATCTGAGGGTGAAGGGAAGTCGCCGGGACAAGGCGAGGGTCAGGGTGAAGGAGACGGTAAAATCGATGCCGGAGTATTGGCTGGTTCGGATGCAGAGGGTTTCCGCCCTCAACCGAGTGAGCCGCAAGGAATACTCCGAGAGATTGGGGGGCGTTTCCAGCAGGCCGGTGAAATGTTGAAAAACGAGACCCTAACCAAGCTAGGACGCGAGATGCAGGCTCCCGAGGGGGGAACCAATGAGACCGTTGTAGGCAACGGCAGCGCGGAAGATTATTTGGATGAAGCCGAGCGCGTTTTGCAGGGTTTGATCAATGCGGATCGAGTTTCGCGAAAAACGCGAGTAGTCAAGCAATCCTCACAGGCCCCGGAAAAGTATAAATCTTTGGTCGAAGAGTATTTTAGGGAGCTGGCTGAAGAGCAATAGGAATGGTATCCGAATCAGAAATACCTGGAGTCTGGATTCTGGCAGCAGCGGCTATTGGGCTGATTGTCGTACTTTGGATCTCCTTGAAGGCTCGAAATTTTATCTCTAAACGGGATCGGTATGTTTTGTTGGCTTTGCGAATTCTGGCGATCGTTTTGATCGGATTGATCGCATGGAACCCATCGGTCGTGGAGAATTATCCTGATCGAGACGCTTTTCAAGTGGCCTTGCTGACTGACCTTTCGACGAGTATGCATTTGCCCGATACCGGAGACAGTGCCTCGCGGCTTTCTACGGTAGAGAATATGCTGGCAGCGGATGCTGGAGAATCGCTTGGCGATCGGCTCGCAGATCGTTATGATCTCGTTAATCGGGGCTTTTCGGAAGGACTGATTCCTGGAAATCTGAACACGTTCAAGCTGAAACCCGGGGTGACGGCGATTGGCGATTCCCTAGACGAACTTTTACAGAACCAATCCACTAGCACGCCCCGACTCGGCGGAGTGGTGCTTTTTACCGATGGTATATCGTTGGAAGGTCAATCTGTTTTTGAAGTGGCCAAGCGCTATCGCAGCGCGGGGGTGCCCATTACGGTCGTGGGAGTCGGCGAGCCCTCAGCGGGAAGGGATCTCAAGGTAGAAATTAGCAAGTCGCCTAAGGAAGCAGTGTTCGGCGAGCCATTCGAATTGCGAGCTATCGTGAGCAACGAGTTTGGTTTCGAGGTGGAGAATGAAGTCTTGTTGCTTGATGGTGAGGAAATCCTGGATCGGAAGCCCATCAAACTTGATGCTGAATCGGAGGAGGAGATCGAGTTTACGGTGGTTCCGAACCGGCAGGGGCTGCATTTGCTGCGCGTGAAATTTGACAGACGGGAAGCGGGAGATCTGAACCCCAATACGGATGTTGATTATGCGGCTGTCACGGTCGAAGAGCCGGAGACCATGAAGGTGCTCTATCTCTCGGCTCGCATGTCGCAGGAATACCGCTTTCTCAAACGCGTTGTCGAAGACGATCCAGGGCTGTCTTTTCGAGCGATAATCAAGCTGGGCCCGGGAAAGTTTTTTCAAGGAGGATTCGAAGCGGACGAGATTGAATCCGAAAAGCCTGAATTTCCTCAGGAACTGGATACGCTCCTGCAATATTCGGTATTGCTTGTTGATGCCAGCGCATTTGGCGAGTTGAAGGAGTCGGTCAGTTTGGGGTTAAGGGATTATTTGATGCGTCGCGGGGGTGGTTTGATTGTGATTGGTAGCTTGTTGGTGGTCCCGTGCCTGATCCTGTTTGTCTCTGCGGCGTGGCGGCTTTCCGATGGCCCGGATTCAGCGATGACAGCTAGTCAAATGTTCGTGCTGGCT
>JAUHWE010000101.1 GCA_030424825.1 Verrucomicrobiia bacterium | reverse complement strand
TCGAGGTGATCAAACGGGCAGGGCTCCTCGAAATAGACCGCTCCTATGTCTTCGAGCATGCGTCCCACTTCTATGGCTTGAGGAGGATCGTATGAGCTATTGGAATCTGCGTGTATCGCCATTTCGTCGCCAAGCTCTTTTCGAGACAGTTCGATCAGCTTGGGCGTCCTGCCTGGCAGGGCGTCTTCGTTGCGGCTCATGCGACCGCCGACCCGGTATTTGATCGCTTTAGCGCCGGTTTCATCAATCAGGCCTCGAAGGTAGTCGATTTCTTCCTCCGGAGTTGTGTCGCGTCGTCCACTCGCTACGTAAAAGGGAATTCGCTTTCGAATCACACCACCCAGCAAATCTCCGATAGACTTCCCCGCCACGCGTCCTAGCAAGTCGAGAATGGCAAATTCGACCCAGGCGACGGGACTCCAATAGGCGAGACCTTGCAGTTTGTAGTTGCTCCGCCAGCGATACAGGTCCCACAAGTGATTTTCAAGATGACGGGCGTCCTTTCCTATGAAGAATGGCGCGACCCGTTGCAGGAAGATGGGAGCCAGGTAACTGCCGCGGCCATTGTCCAGTGAGATGCCCTCGACTCCATCCTGGGAACGGACTCGAACGTAGAACTGGTTTCCTTTTCGGAGGAGATCAATGGATTCGATGATTACGGGATCGTTTAAACCCGATAGGTCCACAACCGGTTGTAAGGCCGCTTGATCAAGGTAGTCAGACACATTGCGGCTGCTTTGAGCCAGCAAGGAAGTGGGGTTAGCGGCGGCGAGGACTCCAGCCCCAGCGGCTTTGGCGAGAAAATCGCGACGGTTGAAGGGCATATCCGCGATACTGGAGGAAGAGAGGGGGTCAAGGCAATAGTGAAAGGCGGAACCGCGGAGTGTAGGGGCGTCGCTTGCGGCGACCGCATTTGGTAGGGTTCTAGCCTCTTCTGCGGGCGTCGCGAGCGACGCCCCTACAAGATGTTCGTGTTTTTGGAAATCTTTACGATCAAGTGGCGATGCAATTGCGGATTGATTCTATGTGATTGATCCCATTGACTGGATGTACCTCATGCTACGCATCCTCAAATCGATTGGTCCTGCAATTATCGTAACTGCGGTTGTATTGGGTCCTGGCTCAATATTGACCAGCTCGAAAGTAGGGGCTTCGCTAGGGGTGGGGGCACTTCCTGTGGTTGCGGGGTCCGCTATCCTGATGATCGCGATGGTCGCTCTTGCGGCTCGTTTAGGGGTGGTTTATGAGAATAGCCTCTGTACGGAGCTGTCCAATCGATTGGGTCGCCCCGTATCCGTTTTGATTGGAGGAGTCTTGTTTACCTTGGTCGCGTTGTTTCAGTCCTCGAACAATATTGCTTTGATCGGCGGTTTGGAGCCCATGTTGGGTGACGGGACGTTGGGCGACGAGGGACGGACGGGCATTTTGATCGCGGTGAATCTGCTTATAATCTTTTGCCTGTATTCGTTCAGGAACCTATACGGATTCATCGAGCAGATCATGAAGGTCCTCGTTGGGATTATGATACTGGCGTTCTTGGCCAATCTGGTTGTGGTTTTCTCTGTTCCAAGGAGCTACGTCCCCGTAGAAAGTGAAGGCAGCCGTGAATGGCTTCCGTTACTCGCAATGATTGGCACGACTTTTTCGGTGGCGGGCGCGTTTTACCATGCCTACCTCGTCAAACAGAAAGGGTGGGGCATGGCCGATATCCAAAAGGGGGTAGCCGATACGGTAGTCAGTATTTCAATACTGGGACTGTTGACGGCGGTAATTTTGTTGACCGCGTGGCGCACATTTTACGGGCACCCTTCGTCGATCGCCCTTTCTTCGGTAGGGGATGTGGCGAGGCAGTTGGAGCCGTTATTTGGGAGCTTTGCCAAGGGAATTTTCTGCATCGGAATATTGGCAGGGGCGACGAGTTCGTTTCTGGTTAACGCGATTATTGGAGGTACGGTGATGTCCGACGCGGTCGGGAAAGGATCGAATTTGAGCGATGCCACTCCGCGTCATCTAACCACCCTCGCTCTTATGGTGGGAATGGCAGTGGCAATTTCTTCACTACTAAAGGAAGGCAGCGTCGTGCATTTGATCACGTTTGCCCAGGCGCTCACGGTTCTCGGAATTCCGGTGCTCGCGCTGGCGCTGCTCTATCTTGCAACGCGTCCGGAACTCTCGGGGGAACGAAAAGTGCCACGTTGGATTCTAACCGTAGCAACAATCGGATTTCTAGTGTCTTGCGTGTTGGCTTGGCTAACGGCGAGCAAGGTGTACGAGAAAATCGCTTACGTGAATGGTGATTTCAGTATTTTGGTGGGTTAGGATAAGCGTTTTCGACCTGCCCATTGGTTGATCGGCTCCTCCTTATTCTGGTTTCGTGTGGATAGTCGATAGGTCTTCGTTGACGGATTCCCGTTGCGAAAGTCTCCATTCTGACTCATCAAAAACCACTATGCCCAAATTCATCTGCCTCCTTCTGTGTCTTGGTTTCACCGCTCTCTCCTGTTTAGCTGCGGACGACCGTCCCAATATCGTTGTCATTCTAGCGGACGATATGGGCTATTCGGATATCGGTTGCTACGGCGGGGAAATTGAGACACCCCATATCGATGCCCTTGCCGAGGGCGGGTTGCGTTTCAAGCAGTTTTACAACAGTGCTCGTTGCTGTCCCACGCGGGCTTCTTTGATGACAGGGCTGCATCCGCACGAGACCGGGATCGGTCACATGACCAATCCTCCGGGTACGCTCAATCACGATGCGGGACCTAACTTTCCCAACTACCGCGGAGTCATGAATCAGGATTGTGTCACCATTGCGGAAGTTCTGAAGCCAGCGGGCTATGCCACGCTGATGACGGGCAAATGGCATCTTGGGATGGACAATCACGAACTACGTCCGCTTCAACGAGGTTTCGAGAAGTATTATGGCTGCCTCGCCGGCGCGACTAATTTTTTCTATCCGGTGCATCCCCGGGGAATGTTTTTAGGGAATGATCCGGTCGAGAACCCGAAAAGCACAACCGACCGGCGCTTCTACACGACTGACGCCTTCACCGACTACGCTATCCAGTTCATTTCCGAGGAAAAGGCGGACCGGGACCGTCCTTTCTTTCTGTATCTTGCCTATACCTCTCCGCATTGGCCGCTTCATGCCCACCAGGAGGAAGTCCAGAAGTATGTGGGCAAGTATATGATGGGATGGGACAAGCTTCGCGAGCAGCGTCTCAAGAAGCAGATTGAAATCGGACTAGTTGATCCGAGTTGGAAATTGACGGAGCGCTATGATGTCGCCTGGGACTCGCTTGACACGGAGAAGCAACGGGAGATGGACATGCGAATGGCCTTTTACGCTGCCATGATCGATCGGATGGATCAGAATATTGGAAAACTCGTGGAGCATTTGAAGCAGAGTGGCCAATTTGAGAATACGCTAATTCTATTTCTCGCTGACAATGGAGGCTGTGCCGAAGGCGGTGAGTTGGGTGGAAAGAATGATCCCTACGATTTGGAAAAATGGGAAGCGACCTATGGATCCGGGCCGAGCTATGGAGGGAATTGGGCCAACGCTTCGAATACCCCGTATCAAAAATTTAAGCACTATACTCATGAAGGCGGCATATCGACTCCATTCGTTGCCCATTGGCCTAAGGGGATCAAGAATACCGGCGAGATCATTAGTGACCCCGCTTACCTTCCGGACCTCATGCCCACCTTTGTTTCCCTCGCAAAAGCGAAGTACCCGAGAACCTACAATGGAAACCGGATTCCCCCGCTCAGTGGCGTTTCCTTGGCAAACGTGTTTAAGGGCAAAGCGCTGAAACGGCGGGAACCACTGTACTTCGAGCACGAAGACAATGCGGCAATCATACAAGACGCTTGGAAGCTGGTCGGTACCAATGTGTCCGTGCATGATGGACCGGATTCGAGTAAATGGGAACTGTACAATTTGGAGGATGATCGCACCGAAACGAACGACTTAGCGAGTGCTCATCCGGAAAAAGTGTCCCAGCTGTCGAAGCAATGGCTTAATTGGGCCAACCAAGTAGGGGTGTATCCCAAACCGCCAAAGAAGAATTTCAAAGACGACCATAATTAGATTGGCTGCGATTTCGATTTTCGAGGCAAGGAGGATTGGTACGGTAAAAATGAAGCGCAGGGTTCCATCCTGTTCTACCATTGTTGTACCATTTTGCCGTACCGATTGTAGGTCGTCTCGTCAAAGACCCCGACTCGTCGGTGGCTGAGGCGACAATCTTGCTCTTGATTATGGCAGGTCATCGACCCGCCCTACAGTTAATCTGGTCGAGCAACACTTTAATATTGAATACTTTTCCGAGCTTATTTCTCTCGATCGATCAATCCAATTCTACTTTCAAGATTCGGTCATTGTAGCTGTCACAGACATACAAAGTGCGGTCGGGCGTGACCCAAACGCCATGAGGACGATTGAGCGGAGTGCCTCCGGGGCCGTGGTCCAGTAACGTTGTGAGGGTTCTGGCGACTGGGTCATAGCGTTTGATCAAATGGTTTTCCGCATCGGCGACTACGACAGTATTGTCAGTGTCAATACAGAGATGTTTGGGGCCTTTAAAACCCGCTTCGAGCGCGGGTCCATCCGTGGCGTGTGGCTCTCCCGTGCCGGCGACCGTATAGATTTTCCCATTGGGCTTTACGATGCGTAGGGCGTGACCGCGTCGAGATAGGATATAGACGTTGCCTTGGGAATCTTCCGCAGCTGCTCGAGGATCAAGCAAGGGGCTTTCTTTGGCGATGGATCCGTCGCGGGGTACTTCCGTGGCGCCATTGCCTGCTATGGTGTGAATCGTTCCCTTTTCCAAGTCGATGTAGCGGACGCGGCGGTTGCGAATGTCGGCGATGTAGAGTCGTTTGTCGTCTGGGCTGAGGCTGATGGAAATCGGGTCGTTCAGCATTGCTGAGGTCGCCGGTATTCCATCCCCGTTGTATCCGCCTTCACCGGTTCCGGATACTATCGTCATTATGCCGGTTTTCTCGTCCAGCAGTCGAATCAGATTTGCTCGGGTATCTGAGATGTAGATTCTTCCGTCACGGGTTCGGACGAGATTGTGCATCCCATTGAAGGGTGTGTCCTTAGCGAGCTGCGTTAGTTTTTTGTTGTGGGCGTACTTCCAGAGTCGACCTCCCTCGTACTCGGCGATGAGCATCTCTCCCTGGTCATTGAATGCGACGCCGAAGGGATTTAATAGCCCGGAATCGGGGCCAAGGATTTCAAGGGGTTCGTTGCTGCGGCAAAGGGGTATGCTGCAAAGGAAGAGAGCGAAAAACTGAAAAGCTTTCATTGTTTGATATTAGGGTAAGCCGAACGATACCGGTTTAAAAGGAAAACCTGTGTCCAGTCACAATTTGTATTGGCTAATAAAAGCATCCGATTGCTTTGGCGGTAGGATGCGAATGTTATTGCCGAAATATCGGCTCTTTCTGCGCTGGATCGGGCAAAGACCTTTAATCGCGCATTAAAGCGATTCGATTTCGCTGTTGCGAATTCGTTGGGCTGTGTTCGTTTGGTTGATGAAATCTATGAGTGGGGACTACGATGAACTTGAGAACGAACTCGACGCCAAGTGGCGGTCGTTGGGCGGGTTTCTAGATCAGGATAATCGTCGGTTCGATCAGGAAGAGAGGAAGGCTTTGAACCCGATTCTGCAAAGCCTGAAAAAAGAAACACAACACTACATTGATAGGGAGTTGGTTGGAGAAGGGGGCGAAAAGCAGATTTTCAAAGTGCGGGACACGCGTACTGATCGGATTGTGGCGATGGCGAGACCGCGTGTTCGGGCAACCGATGAAGCAAAAGAGGAATTCCTTCGGGAAGCCCGATTGACGGCTTGTCTACAGCATCCGAATATCCTGACAATTCATGATCAAGGCGTTGACGAAGAGGGGGTACCGTTCTTCATCATGGAGTTTGTTCGAGGGGATGATCTTCAGGAAATCGTAAACAAGCTGAAGAACGAGGATAGTGTGTATCGAGTACGGTATCCACGGGAGCGCTTGCTGGAGATATTTATCAAGGTTTGCGATGCGGTTTCCTATGCCCATTCACGAGGAGTCGCTCATTTGGACCTGAAGCCAGCCAATATTAAGGTGGGGCCGTTTGGAGAAGTTCAATTGTGCGACTGGGGCCTATCTAGGATTCTCACCCCGGGATTTGACGCATTGCTTGAAAATCGTGATTCGAAAGAGGAGTTTCCCAATAGCGATTTGCTAAACGATCTTTCACCCAGTGGTTGGGCAAAGGGGACTCCGGGATTTATTGCTCCAGAGCAAGCGGATGGTTCTTTTGCGGTCACCGAGCGGACAGATGTTTATTCTCTAGGAGCGATTTTGTATTATATTTTAAGTTACAGAACCCCTGTCAGCGGAACGTCCTCGAAGAGCATTCTGGAGAAGACGGTTCAGGGGCGGGTTGATCCGATCGAAAAGGAGAGTCGAGGTCGATTGTTTCCGAAAAGATTGGCAGCGGTTGCGTTGAAGGCCCTGTCGGTGGATCCGGATGACAGATACCGCTCGGTAGCTGAATTGCGCGAGGAGCTGGATTTGTACCTGCTTGGATTTCCGACTAAAGCCCAAAAAGCAGGTCCTGTTGCAAAACTGGAATACTTATTCAAGCGGCGCCCTGCCGTATTCTTTGTTTCCGGTTTTTCAGCAGTATTGCTAGCCGTCGCCTTCGCTATTTCGTCGGTGCAGATCGACCAGTCGAGACGAGAAGCTCTCGAGGCACGCGACCTTGCGGAGAAGAACTTGCGATTGTATATTGAAGAGACGGAACGGTCGAAGCAATTGGATGATCGCATGCGGGTGGCCACCTTGAGCTTCCACAGCCAAGAGACTTTTTTGGATGCGGCAGGGAAAGAAGGCCTTTTAAAATTTCAATTGGAAAAAGGAGATCGTTCGATCGAGGAACGTCGTGAAATGGCGTTGCGCTTGGCGATGCTACACTTCGTACGGCAGAGATTCGACGAGGCTGTAGGCGCTTTCGAAGTGTCGGGCGAGCGAATCGAGGACAACCTGTTTTACGCGATCGCTAATCAATATCAATCTCTGGCCCCCGGAAAGAATCGCTGGTTGAACCCTTACGATGTTAAAGATATATTGTTAGAGATTCCACCGAGATTCGACGACGTATGTTATGCTCTGGCATTCTACTATTTTAGAGGTTCGTTGGCGAAAGGGGAGCCTGAAGACCTGTTACGCGTTATCGAAGTTTTGCTGGACAGACTCAATCATCGAGGAAAGGACGAGGAAAGGCTCCATACCCTGTCTTTGGGCGATTCGCCCAGGGGGTTGAGCTTGTCTCTTGCGGGAAAGACCTATAGCTCCCTGCATCTGCCGATCCCGGTATTCAAGGATAGTTCAAATCTTCTTAATGCTCTTGGTCTCTATTCTTTGGATATCAGCGGGAGTTCCATTTCGGATCTGACTCAGTTACAAGGTTCGGGTATCAGGGAACTGGATATGTCTGGAATTGAACGGGTGCCGGTCGGGCAGATAGCCGGGTTGCGTGAACTGAAGTTAGACCGCTTGATCCACAGTCTGGAGATACCGGACGGTAAGCTTGAGGAGTACTTGCCTGCCGTTGAGCTTGTTCGGATGGAAGAGTAGGAAAACCCGTGTTTGCGGTAACCTATTCCTGCAGGTTTGGTAGGGCGAGAGCGTCTCGAACCGTCGTATAAATTTGATTTCCATACGTGTCAGAGTGGGAGGCTCTCGTCCTACCATTGAATTCCTTGCTGCTAGAGTTATTTAATCAAGCTCTTGTTTCAGACGATCGATTTCCATGAAGAAGCGGGCTTTTACGCGCGCTTTCAGGGTGGCGACGGACGAGCGCCCAATGCCCGTTTTCTCGGCGATTTCGTCGGGGTCCAACCCTTCGATGCTTAGGCGGAAAACCTCGATTGCTTTAGCGCTAAAATCTTTTTCGATTTTTCGGAACGCCATGTTGGTGAGATGGATCTTCCATTCCTCTTCGGCGATGCGTTCGATTTCCGGTAGGCGGATCGAATCCAGATAATGGGGATCATTCCTTTCGAGTGAATTGAATTCCCGTTCTTGCCGTCGTTCGCGAGCACGAATGAACTGTTTTACTTCGTTTTTGGCAATCCCTGCTAGGTAGCTTCGGAAGCGTCGAATCTGGTTGGTGTCGAGTTCGGGGAGCTTTTCCCAGAGTTTCACCATTACTTTTTGATGCACTTCCTGAGTGTCATGCTCCGACATGGCCAGGTTTCTAATAACGGCGTAGAGGTAGCTGCGATAGATTGAGGCAAATTCCTTCCAAGCGGCTTCATCGTATTGACGCTTTACTCGTTCTATTAAAGTAACGCGAGTATGACTGTTTTCCAGTGCGTCAGTTTTCGATGGGGCGTCCACTGTTTGGAGAGCTACACACTCGAAAGGGATTGGGCAATTTGAAAGAGAGGAGGGGCCGCAAAGTGAACTAAAGCGGATGCGCTTCGCTCAAAAGAGCTTGGATTTCGAATGCGTGAGGCTATTTTGAAGAGAGTGCCACCTGACCCCTGAGTCGGTAGGCGAGTGTCCTCCCCGTCGGCAATGCTACCCTAAACACTGATTTCTAGAGAGATTTGCGCGAGAAAATCAGATTTTCGTTAATGCTTGAACCATCGGTGGCATCAGTAAGCAAAGACCTTCATCCTAAGTCAGAAACCCTTTTCCCAAATCCAAATGAAAAAGATAACCCTTCAATCAGTTTCGCAACTTCTCCTCGCCTTCGCATTTCTCGCGTCGCTCCTTTTAACTTCACCCAGCTTCGCGAAGGAATATGAGCTCGACCAGTACGGTGGTTGGACCGGCATCAAGGGAGAGAAGACTGGGTTTTTCCATATTGAGAAAATCGACGGTCGCCATTGGTTCGTTACCCCGGATGGAAACGTTTTTTATCCGGTGGCCCTGAGCCATATGCTTTCCGGTGAAACGAGGACTGCGGCTAAGACGCTTTTCGGCGACGACAAGGAAGCGTGGGTTCGCGACTCGGTATCCAAAGCTCGGGATATGGGTTTCAACTGCGCGCTAGGTGGAGCGTCGAGCCCAGAGAGAAACCTGAATGGCTACGTCGACTTGCCGCTATCGGAGAAAGTCTTCGAGGAGATGAAGTTTCCTTATGCCGTGGGTGTGATCTTGATGAAGCATCCTTGGGAATTTGTGGAAGGTGAAACGTTGCCGGATATATTTGACCCGGCCTACACGCAATTGATTGAGGATCGGGCCAAAGCAGCGGTGCCTCCAGTCAAGGACAACCCGCTAGTCCTGGGGTATTATTACGGCTTCGGCGCGTTCAATCATTCTCAGGACTGGATTAATCACCATATGTCACTCGGACCGAATAGTCATGGCCGCGTGGAGATTACCAATCTTCTAAACAAGCGGTATAAAGGCAATGTGAAGCGATTCAATGAAGTCTACGGGATGAATCTGAAAAAGATATCCGACCTTAAGGCGAAAGCAGAGCTGGTTTACGAAAAGGATTTTGGACGGGCGAACTATCCTTCTGTCGGCAAGCGACTCGATCCCCGAAAGGTAGAGGACTTCAATGCCATTGTGTCGCACATGTGTATCCATCTTTACAAGATGGCGCATACCGCGATTCGTCGATACGATCAAAACCACTTGATCCTCGGTTCTTTCATCAAAGAGTGGGGCTTAACCGGGGAATCCTGGAAAGCGGCGGCGCCGTATCTTGATTTAATTGCGCCGCAGCATTGGAATGAGGAGATCGATATCAGCGAGCTGTCCTATGCGGCAGGGCTGCCGATGATCGTATCGGATGAGGATGTCGGGTTTCACTATCCAAACAACAAGGGCAACTTGTATAAGGGGCTGGTCAGCCACGATGCCCGTGGCGAGATTTACCAGGCGACCATGATGCGGCACTACAAGGATCCTCAAACAATGGGCGCTACTTTCTGTATGTGCCTCTACGATCAGGAACTGGCAGTTGTGCACAAAGATCAGGAAACCGGAATCTATACCATCGATGGAAAGCCGCGGCCGGGTTTGATTTCAAAGATTCGAGAGATCAATACGCAGGTCTATCAGCATGCTCCGAATCCGACCAATCGAAAAGGACTTGAGAAACTAGACGAAACATTGAGGGAGCTTTGGAAGAAACACGATATCAAGGCGCATTTGAATCGGTGATGTGCAAATTTTAAATCCATCGGCCATGCTTCGCGACGACACCTATTTGTTATCGCACGATAATTACAAGCGAAGCGTTGTTCAAAACCTTATCAGTAGAACTACATTTTCAATAACATGATCAATCGAAGAACCTTTCTTAAATCCGCGTCGGCTGCTCTCCTTTCTTCTGTCGCGTTTCCTAATGTGTATTCGGCAAGTGCGCCGAAGTCATTCTTCACTCTTGGAAAGTTCAAGGGTCGTTGGCTCTTCCAAGACCCAAAAGGAAAGCCGTTCTTTTCAGTCGCCCTAAATCATTTCGATTCCGCGACTCTGAGGTACCCGGAAAATGAACACATTTGGAAAGAGAAATATGGCAACGACCAGATTCGATGGATTAAAGAAGGGGTTGTACCGCATTTGAAGGATTGGGGATTCAACTCCGTGGGTTGGGTCCAGGAGGTGACCGTGAAACAGCACGCTCACTCGGCGAACTGGAGTTATGAAGAGTATCAGGCTTTGAATATGCCGTACTTTCACATGCTACCGTTTATCG
>JAUHWE010000779.1 GCA_030424825.1 Verrucomicrobiia bacterium | reverse complement strand
GGCAGCCTTTGGCCCATCGACTGGAAGGTCTACCAAAACCATCACGCCCAGAAGCCGGAATGGAAAAACATCACCGCTCCATTCGGCAAAGCGGACAATTGGGAAAAGGAGCTGATCCATTCCTCCGTATTCCACTGCCTCGACAGCCGGATGAACATGGAGTTCGCCCGAGCCAGCAAATATGAAAGCTCTGGCTGCTGGACGTGGCAGATTAACGCCTCTTGGCCGTCCTTCCACCGCGAGCACGTGGATTGGTACGGCGACCCAAAACCGGTCTACTATTGGTACAAAAACGCCTGTAAACCGGTCATCGCACTGGCCGATTTCGAACGCTTTGTCTACCACCCGGGCGAATCACTCAATCCAGAACTCTTCGCTGTCAACGACACCCACACACCCGTGTCCGTAAACATCGACATCAAGGTCATCGCAGTCGGCGGAACGCTTCTCCACCGGGAAACGCGTTCGGCAAGAATTCCGGCAGACGAACGATTGCCACTTGGCCGACTGGACCTGGCTATTCCGGAAAACCTAGCCGAGCAGTCACTCTATTTGGCTTTGACGACTACGCAGGGCAAGCGAGTAGTGCATCGCAATACCTACTACATTGCGGTGTCCCCAGACAATCGGTACAAAACCGGTCAAGAGTTGGGCAAGAATATCGAGCTCACCTATTTGGGGAAGACGAAACGAGTCAACGCGCCCTGCTACTACACGCTCACTGAAATCGTCGATGAGCCAACCGAACATGACAAACAAATGAAGGCTGCCGCCAGAGACGAGCTCGATGCAGTCTTCACCCAGCTCTTCGATCTCGATGAAGCTTTGCGAGGCAAGCCACTGGAGGTCTACCTTCCCGGTCTCACTGCCGAAGATACGGTTTTCCTCAATGGGAGAGAAATAGGCAGCAGCACGATCAATCCGAAAACGGAGCACGGCTACGAAGCCGATCCCCTGATCTGGCCCACCTTCTCCATTCGTCACTATGCTGTTCCCACCAAGCTCATCAAAGACAAGGGCAATCAGCTCGTAGTCAAACTTTCTGGACGCCGCATCGCGGACCAGACTGACAAGCGATTTGGAATGTCCGAAATGATCTACATCCGCGAAGCCACCCCAAAAGCCTTGCAGAAGAAAATTCATCGCTACAATCGCAAGATGGAATTCTTCACCTCGATCAGCCAAGGCCCAGAAGCAAAGGTTCGAATCGAAGCAAAAAAGAAGCGGACCGGCTACGCGGTCACGGTAACCAACCTTTCCAAACGTTCCGCCGCATTTCTCGTGCTCGACGTTGTGGGCGAAGGGGACGCGCGTTTCGTCTATGATGAGGGAGCGCTTTCCGGACTGCATGCCGGCGAATCCGTTACAGTCAACCTAGCCATTCAAGGCACGTTGCCCAAATCTGCCAAAGCAGTGGTCCGAGGTCTAAACACTAAAACAAAAACGGCAAAGCTCGCCTGACCTGGGCTTACTACAGTCTTTGACTGATTTTGCTGGGAAAGGGTATAATCCGGAAGCGTCCCACCATTCTGCGTAGGCCGACAGTCAGTACGGTCGAGCCCGAAGCTCTCGCATTTCCTTATGCAGAGAGTCGCCTCTCAGTAGGGCTAGTGCTTGTCGAATGGCGCTACGCGGGCGTTGCAAGAGGAAATGATCTGAATTCACATGACGCGGCACAGCGCAAGCGCTGGCCCTACGGGACTCAGGCTAAAGCACTGAGCTACTTGATTCCTCCAGTCTTTTTCTAAAAGTAGAACTCGACAATTTGGCGAGCCGTGTAGGCCATTACCTAACACGACGGGGCCTTAGGCTTTCGCCCTACCTTCCCTTTTTTCACTGACAAAACGCCTCGGTTACATTTCAAAAACCATCCCGAGGATCGCGTCGGGATCGCGGGTTATTTTCAATGTTTGCGACTCGATTTCATTAAACGGCACCCGGTGTGTAGTCAGTTTTTCTACCGGTATTTTCCCCTCAGATACCAATCTTAGACAAAGTTCCAAGTTCGTCTTTGTATCCCACCGGACAAATACATCTCCATAACTTCCACCGCGTTCCCATTCTGGATCATGATAACCCGGCCCGGTTCGCGATGAACGACGTATATCCATATTGGTCAAAGAGCGGGTAAAGGGAAACTCTGCTCCTCCGACCACCAC
>JAUHWE010000100.1 GCA_030424825.1 Verrucomicrobiia bacterium | reverse complement strand
CACTTTACTCCTTTTTCGATTGGGAATGGGAATCCTTCTCGTACGACGAATTCAATCTTTGCTAATGCTTCCTTTCCAGGATATAGCTCGTCCGTAGAAATAAGCTCAACTTGCCCCATTTGCATACTTCTGTTGTCTTCGTCTCCGAAATTGTGGTTGGGCCGATACCCGGAATAGATCGGATTGTTTCTTCCACCTTCTTTTGTCGGTACCATGCGGATACGGGCTTCAATGGACTTGCGGGTAGTTTCCATTCTTTTCTGCTAACGCTTAAGGTGACTCGATGGGTGCTCCAGCACTCATTGAGTCGACCTGCTGGTTAGAATAATTAGTAACGATTGCCGTTAGGCTTTCAATCAATTCATCATATTTCTTAGGCAACTCATGATTTATCCCAACAAACCTTTCGTGTATTGTTATTTCTGTATATGAGAATATCAGATTTAAATCTGAATCGAACCCAATCATGAATTCATCAATTTTCTTATACCTAGGGTTCCTATGCATTCCAAATGCGGTCTCTATACTGCCATCCTCACTTGCAGTATAGTAGGGAACTAGCTCATCTTTCTTCTTGTAAATTCTCGTGTAGTATTTCCACGTATCGATTTTTGGATACGTAAGATGTCGAGAAAATTCTCTTACATCTTCCTTCTTTCCCTGCGATATTCCAAACTGGGAAAGGCACTGATCTATTACAACAAAAAGACCTTCCTTTCCAGTGGTCCTGCTTAATTCAAGCGACTCAATAGGTGATGGACTTGCCAAATTCCAAGTCGGGCCGAAAAGGACTAGAGTTAGTGCTAAGATTCTCACGTTTCTAACGTCGAGGTGATACGCGAGCTCAAGTTAAAGCTCGAACGTTGGGTTGAGGTTGAGTGTGTCTGTTGGGTTGGAATTTCGGCGAGCGCTTACCCGAGTTGTATCGACCGTCTTGTTCGACCTGTTTCTTTTTGTATTCACGAATTGGATTAATTTACAATGTAGGATCAGTTTTTAGTAGTCCCTTCAGATTCCCAAAGTCTTCCATTTTTTGTGATTTCACAATGATAACATCCACTCGATTCGTTGTCTTTGTTATACCATTCGTGGTGACCTCCAGCTTGCTCACAATCTTTCCCTTTTTTCGCTAGACCAAGATCAATCAGAAACCATGGGAGATTTCTCCTGAGTTTGGTTCTTAACCTGTAGGGTTCTTTCATCTTTTTTCGTCGAACGTCCTGCTCAGTCGCGGAGCTTGTCTCCGTTGACTGAAGCAGATGGTTGTATTTGCTCAAATTTTGAATTTTCAGAGTTTATTAGGATCAGTGATTTTCGAAATTTCGATCGTTGATCAATGCCGGCAGCAATTGCGACTGGGCCAAATGAAATCGTCAAAACACCGACCTCTCTGTCAAAATCTAGTTTGGTGCTAGTGTTGCGAGAAACGGGTTCGAGACGGTAATCCAAAACCTGAAGGTTCTCATTTGTGAGAAACAAGTGCAAATCTTGTCCCTCGATTAGGTGCGTACTAGAGAAACCCAATACAACAACACCATCTCGAGCCTCTTTTTCATACACTAGTTTCGATCTCTTTAATTTCAGCGGTCCTGTATAGAATTCTAGGGTATCCTGAAATGTATCGATTTTGGGTTCGTAATCCAGAATCGAAGGTGTCTCCGTCTCTTGCTTCGGTAATGCAACCGGCGAAGAATAATATCCCATATGATCTAAATATCGATGACCGAGAACTGTCTCTGTTAGAGCGACCAGAAACCGAGCTTCTTTCGAATCACGTTCAATCGTTCCGTCTTCAAGCCAAGGACCAACCATTAATACTCGTTCCTTAACTCCTTCTGACGCGAACAGCGTTATCGCTAGTAACCAAAAGCTAATCGCGGCTAGTGTCTTCGTTATTCTCATACAACGACTAGCTCAGTCGGCGCGGCTTGTCCGCGTTGACTGAAGCGCTTGGTTGGCTGCTTTGTTCAAACGCTAGCCTTCTTTCTGAATACCAGCGTTCTTTGACGTTTAAATACATAGGTTCTCCGAAACGACTCTTGGGCCACACGGTGAAAGTTCTAATAGACATTTGTCCATCTTTCCAGTGATTCAAGGGAGGGGCTTTGTTGTGAGGGAATCTTGACTTCAGCTCTCGGGGAAATTTCTCACTTCCTTCAGTGACCCAGACACTTTGTAGATCATCTTTGGTTCTGAATGCATAGAAATAGCAATCTTCGAGAACCTCAGTATCAATCCAATACCCTTCAGATAACTCAACGACATCTTCCAATAGGGTCATAAGGTTTTCGTTGCCCGACGGCCAAAAGCCCTTGGAATCGAATTGTGGAGCATCGATATTTAGTATTTCCGGGAAGATTGCTGTGATTCCTCTCTTCATTCTACTGCCAACGCTAAGTCCTCACGATGCAGGGGGCGGTAGCCCCTGGAGTCGTAAGCGACGTCTGGTTAGGAAATTTAATATCCATAGTTCAATGACAGAGACAACATGTGAATATCCCTGTCTGGTGGATTTAGAAATCGATAGGCCAAATCAAATCTTGCTCTGTCGGAGAGCTGAATTGCGGCATTCGCCTCTGCGCCAATAACAACGTCTGAACTGGAGAAGCTACGAATATATCGGTAAACTGTCTCAAAGACATCAGAACCAATTTCTCCTTCTAACCTCTCATAATAAAAATCAGCTTTAGATTCTAAAAATGAGAAGTTCGGACCGACCGATAGTCTAACGTCCCTTATTCTGTTTATTTCGTACAGATATGTGAACGTTATGTCTTCTATCTCTTCACTCATCACGTACTCAGTAATAGCTTGGCCTGCAAATTCTGATTTGTCGAAAATATCCGTGTCGGAAGAAACTCCGTAACTGTCGATGTCATCGAAAACAGTGTATCGAATCGATGCCTCTCCATTGTCGCCAATTTTTGCCGAAAGTTTTAGGGACGGGACAAGCATGTCCTTTGTTCTAGTTGCGTTGAAATTGTTTGAAGCCTCGTATGCTCGAGTCCCCGATATCTGTGCATATGACATCTCAGCACCTAAGTGCCAATCCTTCGGGTTTCCATACGCACTTGCTGCTAAGAGAGAAGTAAGGATAAGTACCTTTGGGTTTGTTTTCATGGTTTCGTAGAGTGAATTATTATAAGATGCAAGTGGTGTTCGTGCGATTCTATATTCTCCTAACAGTAGGGTTTAACCGTCAAAAACGGACGAATAACAAATGATGTTTAACGCCGTTTTCGGCATAGGTCTAATTACCTACTTTCCTAGGAGTGAGTCAATGTTTAACGTAATAATATTCGTTAAACACCGGTGTGATTTCCAGTGTTTAACGAATCAGGAATGTCGTGAACGTTTTTGCTCAATCACTTTTTCAAACTCAACTCCTATGGCCCCTCGGATGACGAGCTGCAATAGCTCAAGTCTGATTCCTACCGGTAGTGGAATGAAAAGGTAACCGATTCTTCATGACCGAAGACATCCACCATCTCGGGTGTCCACGGTCCAAAAGGGGCCCCGCTTTCAATTGCCGTGCGGCACATGTAGATGCCGATCACCTTGGCCGTGCTATCGGGAAGCAACTCCAGTTCCTCCACATTCCCATCTTTGGTCAGAATAAAGCGAAGGACGACTTTGCTGCGGGATTCTTTGGCCGCGGCTTCGTCGGCCAGCGCGTTCCAACGCACGCTAATGGTCTCGATCAGGCGCTCCATATATTCCCCAAATTCGCTGAACTTCGCGTCAACGGCGATCGTGCCGGTACGCGACACACCGGGAACGCGATTCCCGCGCGGCCCAGGGGCGACCTTAGGAAGCCGGGGTCGAGGTCGGGGGGACGGCTCCGAGTAGTCCGAACTGACTTGCGCGCTCTGCGGAACCACGAGTGGCTGAAGCGCGGCTGCCACTTGTTCTTCTTCCTCCCCCTCTTCGGCTTCGCCCTTCAAGTATTCGTTTACGTTGGTGGGCGCATCCGTTTCGTCATGGTCGATCTCGGCCAAGCCGGTCTCATCCGGATCTTTCTCCTCTTGCTCGCCCGGAATGGGAATCTGCTTCTCCAAAGGCAAGGTCTCGACTTGGGGCATCAGCAATGGCCTTTCCTCGGCAGCTTCCGTCTCCTCTTGCTGCTGACTTTCAGGGGCTGGCGGTGGGGCGATTTCGGGAGGACTCAGGTCCCCAGTCAAAAACTGATTGGTCTCGATATCGTCGTCGCTTTCGACCGATGGACGATTGTCAGGGTCGATTTCGTCCGGCTTTTCTTCCTGGGCGGCTTGCTGACTGCGGGCGGCGAAATTATTGGTCTGGTCCGGCTCGTTTTCCGGAGCATCCGGATTTGTCTGCGTGTAGACTTGCTCCGGCTCTTCCTCCTCCGGAGGCATCAGCTCAACCTCGTATTCCTTGAAACGATCCTGAATTTCGGCCCGATCAGTGGTGAAGACATCCGAAGGCATCCAAAAAAAGCCGATCAGGTGAAACAAGATCGTCCCAATCACCCCTGCGACCAGCGACCGGCGCGAAATCGCGCGACGGCGGAGCAGCGCGTCCATCAGGAGCGCCTCCTTGCCTCGCCGATCCCGTTTCCGGGTGATTTCCTCTGTCGAAAGGGTCATTTTTGGGTCAGATTAAACTATGACGCTCGAGCATGGCCTTTGTTTCATCAATTGGCAATCCCATGATATTTGAATGGGAGCCATTAAAGGATTCGATAATGAGATCAGTCCCCTCCTGGATTCCATAGGAGCCGGCTTTGTCCAGCGGATTCACGATCTCAAAGTAGCGGCCGATGATCTCGTCGCTCAGCTCCTTGAACGTGACTTCGCTGCGAACCCCGATTGTTTCCTCCACCTGCCCAGAACGGCAAATCAGCGTCACCCCCGTATACACAACGTGGGTACGGTCAGACAATCGCTGTAACATGCGCTTCGCTTCGCTCATGTCCACTGGCTTGTTCAACACGCGCCCGTCGAGATGCACCGTCGTGTCGGAACCCAGGACAAAGCGGTCCGGATAGCGGTCCGCCACCCAACCCGCTTTCAAGGCGGCGTTCTCGCGCACCATGGCTTCCGGATCGTCATCGCCCGCATTGTTCTCCTCCACATCGGCCGGAATGATTTCGAAACGAGCCCCAATTCGCGCAAGGAGCTCCTTGCGGCGAGGCGATACGGAGGCGAGGATAAATTTGGCTAAAGCAGAATCACTCATTCTAACGGAAACCCTTGATAGGGAACCCCAACCAAATGGCCACGAAAAACGACGCGGCAGAAGGTAGGGCAACGACCTCCGGGCGTGCCGCACCCGTTGAGTAACGATCCGAAAACCAAATCGTAGGGCCAGCGCTCGCGCTGTGCCGCGTCGTTCGATCAGACCATTTCCCCTTCATACGCGGCATAGCGCAAGCGCGAGCCCTACGGAAAGGCAGATCCCCATAATAGTTAGGGCAACGACCTCCGGGCGTGCCGCGTTATTCATACCATTCCCCTTGCAACGCGGTCGCCGCGAGCGACGCCCCTACAGAATGGGTCACCTCGTAGGGCCAGCGCTTGCGCTGCGCCGCGTCGTTCGATCAAACCCCTTCCCCTTCATACGCGGCATAGCGCGAGCGCGAGCCCTACGGAAAGGCAGATCCCCACAATAGGTAGGGCAACGACCTCCGGGCCTGCCGCGTTATTTATACCATTCCCCTTGCAACGCGGTCGCCGCGAGCGACGCCCCTACAGAATGGGTCACCCCGTCCTCCTGAAAGCCGGGACGATTCCCGCAAAACCGATCCGGATACTCCCCGAAAATCGCACGCGGCAAAAACTTGCTCTTTGCAGGGCGACTTGTTCTCTTCGTGAGCTTCCGCATGAAAATCGGACTAGCCCAAATAAATACGACCGTCGGCGACCTTCATAACAATGAAGAGCGAATCCTGCGAGCCTACCAGGAACTGGTTTCCCAAGGAGCGGAATACGTGGTTTTTCCAGAACTGGTGGTCACCGGGTACCCACCCCGAGACCTGCTCTTCAAACAGAAATTCGTACCTGACAATCTGGACTCGCTCCAGCGCATCGCCTCACAAACGGGATCGGTCCCCGCAATCATCGGCTTTGTCGACTTGAACGATGGATCCGCCGGACGTCGTTTCCACAATGCCGCCGCAGTTTGCTTTGATGGAAGGGTTCAGGAAACAGGTCACAAATGCCTCCTTCCCACATACGACGTCTTTGACGAGGACCGGTATTTCCAGGCAGCGAAAGCGCCTCTCGTCTTCAAACACAATGGCCGCACCATCGCGGTGACGATTTGCGAAGACATTTGGACCTCTCCTGAAGTGGCGCCGCGTCAGCTCTACTCCGTTTCGCCCACTGAATTCCTCAAGGGCCAGTCTCTGGATCTTCACTTGAATCTTTCCGCCAGCCCCTGGCACATCGAAAAGACGCACCTGCGCCGCAAGCTCATTTCCGACACGTCCCAGAAATTGGGCTGTCCCAGCGTTTACGTCAACGCGATCGGAGGAAACGACGAATTGATCTTCGATGGACGCAGCATGGTCTCCACCGCACAGGGCGAGATCATCGCTGGCCTCTCCGGGTTCGCCGAGGAGCTACGAGTCGTCGACCTTGAATCCCCAGCCGGCCGGATTGAGCTCAGTTTCGAGCAATCCGAATTGCAAGACGTCGAGGATGCGCTCGTGCTCGGCTTGCGCGACTACGTGCACAAGTGCGGATTTAAAAAAGCGCTGATCGGATTGAGCGGCGGAATCGATTCCGCCGTCACGGCCGCACTCGCGGTAAAGGCACTGGGGAAAGAGAACGTCACCGGAATCGCCCTCCCCTCTGCCATTTCATCGGACCACAGTAAAAGCGACGCTGAGAAACTTGCCCAGAATCTGGGAATCGAATTTCACATCGTGCCCATCGCCGGAGTGGTCGAGGCCTCGGAGGCCACGCTGGAGCCCCTTATCGGACATACCGAAAAAGATGTCACCGAAGAAAACATACAAGCCCGCTCCCGGGGATTGCTCCTCATGGCGCTTTCCAACAAGTTCGGCGCCCTTCTTTTGACAACGGGGAATAAAAGCGAGCTCTCGGTGGGCTATTGCACGCTCTACGGCGACATGTGCGGCGGTCTCGCGGTTATCTCGGACTTGCCCAAGGTAAAAGTATTCGAATTGGCCCGACACATGAATCGAGATGGCGAATTGATTCCCGTCAACACTATCGAGAAGCCGCCGTCCGCCGAGCTCCGCCCGGACCAGAAAGACGAAGACAGTCTCCCTCCCTACGACATTCTCGACGGCATCCTCAAAGCGTACGTCGAGGAAGGCATGTCATCCAAGGATATCATTGCTCTTGGTTACGATGCCGACGTCGTCAAAGACATCATACGCAAAGTCGATCTAAACGAATACAAACGAAAACAAGCGGCGCCCGGCTTGAAACTCACCCCCCTCGCCTTTGGCGTCGGTCGAAGAATCCCGATTGTGCAACGCTATGTGTCCTAACGTTTTATCACCTACGAAGGTCTGCAATTCTGTAGGTCGTCTCGTTGAGGCGACAG
This sequence comes from Verrucomicrobiia bacterium, assembly GCA_030424825.1. Lineage (GTDB taxonomy): Bacteria > Verrucomicrobiota > Verrucomicrobiia > Opitutales > Opitutaceae > Pelagisphaera. The sequence continues at coordinate 3,413 of JAUHWE010000100.1, read as the reverse complement.
TTGGCGGGTCGCGATCCGCCCTACAATTTGGCAATGGTCTATGGCAGGTCAGCCCTTCGACCTAGCTCAGGATCTTCGACGACCCGCCCTACATTTTCCCTAAACACCCACTTTCTAAATTCCTGAACCATGTCTAACTCCACAGATCTCTTCGAACGCGCCAAACGCCTCATCCCTGGCGGTGTCAATTCACCCGTCCGGGCGTTTCGCTCAGTGGGTGGCACCCCTTTCTTTACTCAGAAAGCCAATGGCGCGACCCTTACCACTGCGGACGACCAGGAGTTGATCGACTTCGTCTGCACATGGGGACCCGCCATTCACGGTCACAATCACCCGGTCATTCGGGAAGCCATCGCTGAGGCGCTCGAGAAAGGAACCAGCTTCGGCACGCCTAATCCCTACGAGGTGGAAATGGCCGAGCTTCTCGTGGAGATGGTGCCTTCACTGGAAAAAATCCGCATGGTCAACAGCGGCACGGAAGCGACAATGACCGCCATTCGGCTCGCACGTGGATACACTCGGCGTGACAAAATCATCAAGTTCGAAGGCTGCTACCACGGTCATGTCGATTCGCTCCTCATCAAAGCCGGCTCGGGAGCATTGACCCTAGGCAATCCAGACAGCGCCGGCATTCCAGGAAGTCTGGCGGCAGAAACCATCGTCCTTCCCTTCAATGATCTTGAAGCGGTCCGAGCCGCCTTCGAAAAATACGGCGACGACATTGCGGGAATTATCCTCGAACCCTATCCGGCCAACATTGGGCTTATCTTCCCGAAAACCGGTTATCTCCAAGGGCTTCGCGATCTTTGCACAAAGTACGGATCCGTACTTATTTTCGATGAGGTCATGACTGGATTTCGCGTATCCTCAGGTGGAGTACAAACGAAAGAAGGAATCACACCTGATCTAACCACTCTCGGAAAAATCATTGGCGGAGGGCTTCCCGTCGGCGCCTTGGGCGGCAAAGCCGAAATAATGGATCACCTCGCTCCTCTCGGCCCCGTTTATCAGGCCGGTACGTTGAGCGGCAACCCCCTCGCCATGGCCGCAGGAATCGCTTCGCTCAAGCTTCTTAAAGAGGGCGACGCCTACGAACGACTCGAGAAAATGGGAACCCAAGTCAAAGAGGTTATTGGGAACACTCTCAAGGAAATCGGCCTTCCAGGTCAAATTCCCCAAGTCGGCTCGATGTTCTGCCTCTACTTTACCGACACACCCGTCGAGAATCTAGACGACGCTACGGCGACAGATACAGACCGCTTCAACCAGTATTTCCATACCTGTCTCGAAAACGGGGTCTACATCCCTCCTTCGAAGTACGAAGGCAATTTCATTTCCACCGCCCACGAGCAATCCGCCATCGACCAAGCCTGCGACGTATTCGCCAAAGCGTTACGATCATTGTAGATCCCGTAGGGGCGTCGCTTGCGGCGACCGCGTAAGACGAAAATTTAGGCAATGCGGTCGCCGCAAGCGACGCCCCTACAAGAATAATCCCACGTAGGGCCAGCGCTCGCGCTGTGCCGCGTTGGTTAAATCAAAACGCTTCTTACGCGGCATAGCGCGAGCGCTAGCCCTACGATTCTTTTATCCCTGTTTGAACAAACGCTCCCTTACATAGGCTAGGACCATGAGACCCGCAACCAAGAGGATCATGCTGGTCATACCTCCACGTTTGACATCCTCTAACTCCATATCCAATCGCATCTCCATCCATGGCTCGGTCTGGAGGCGACGGGTAAAGCGATGCCCCATTCCGTGCACGGGGAACAGCTCCCTAAGCCCAGTCGGATTACGGAGCACGGCATTTTGATGGGCGATAAACCGACGAGCCAGTTCGGACAAGGCCTGGTTCTCCTCGGCCGAATTTCGAGTGAGCAATTGGTCCGCTTCCGCTCGCGAGAACCGAAGCTGGTCGTCCTCATTGGATACACGAAGACTCACTTCTCCCTCAGCTTCATTGGAAAACGCCTGATTCCTCCACGAGGTCAATCCCACCATCGTTTGTTGCACTTTCAAATTGTCGAGCTGCACCCGAGCGTCCTCATTGAAATCGCTGTCGAACTTCGAAAGTTCATAAGCGGATTCAAGGGCTCGACGCGCTGCCTGAGGATCACCACGGTCGGCGAAGGAATTGCCAAGCTCCAGCAGCTTTTCAGCCTTCTCTTTCTGGGCGTTGAGAGCGACCGAACCCCGGGAGAAAAGCGTATTCAAATCGAACGACTCCGTCAGAAGCCCTAAGGTAGATTCTGGATCTAAAGTCCCCTCCCACTCGGCAACGACCATGCTCTTGGGCACAAAGACGCTCCACTCGATATTCTCTAGCGGTAAGTCGCATTGCGGACCAATCAAAGAAAGCGCATTCTTTCCTGTCACCTCTTCCGGAACAATCGAGAGATAGCTGAGCTTTACGACTGTATCCGTATTCGCATCACTGGAACGCATCAAAGGCACGTGAATTGACCCCTCCTTGGTAGCGGGCCACACGCTTTGCTCGTTCACATAGCAAGACCAGAAATGGGCCCCTTTCGGAAGCCTTACCAATAGATTCGGCTTGTGACCCGAATCGATATTGAAAACCGCTTCCGTCAGAATCACTCCCGTTTCTGACAGGAGCGACCTCAGTCGAACACTCTTCGCTTCCGCCGGGAGCACCTCTGCCATGTTCAAACGCTCCAAACGGAGATTCAATTGGAATTCCGACTGAATGGTGCGAAACGCCAAATCCGCGGCTTCTTGAGTCGGTTGTCTGAGGGAAGACGGTACTTGCTGCCACTCGATGGGAGCGAGTTCGGTTGGCAACGCGATGGGTTCGAGACTCAATCGCTGCTTCGCTCGCACGCTAAGGTAGCTCTCCTGAAGCTGTGTTCCCAAACTTTGTATACCCGAGATCAACGTCTCGTCGGCATCCGCCGCCACAATGGACTGATATTCCAGTGACAACCGATAATCGCCAATCACGCGGCGATCCAAGTTGACCTCCCATTCCGAATCATCGGTTTCGCTTCGCTGGAAGTTGGCTACATGCTCTCCCTGAAACCGTACCCCGATCGCCCCTTGCGGGAGCTTCAGTTTAAGCTGCTTCACCCCGGCATTCTTTATTGAATAACGAAATTGGGCATTGGTCTCCGCAATGCCCGCCTTTCGCGTTACGTCCTGCAGCATGCGGCACTCCACCCAGGCATCGACTGGCTGCACATCCAAAACAAGTTTCCATTCATTCTCCAGCAGTCGGAACGCGACTTTGGTCCGGTCGGAAATATTCGCTTCAATCGGATCGATTTGAGAGACCCCTAGTCGGTCGATCGTATCGATCCGAAGTCCCAACTCGGGTGACAAGATCAGTTGCCCACGTTGTTTCGATGCACCCAAAACACGCACGGACGGAGGGGTCCACTGGGGATCTTCGCGAA
>JAUHWE010000778.1 GCA_030424825.1 Verrucomicrobiia bacterium | reverse complement strand
TCATGATAATGATCGTGTTCTTGAAGTCGACCATCCGCCCTTGCGAATCCGTAACACGTCCATCGTCGAGAATCTGAAGCATCACGTTAAACACATCCGGATGGGCCTTCTCGATCTCATCGAAAAGCAGAACGGAATATGGCTTGCGGCGAACGGCTTCAGTAAGCTGCCCGCCCTCCTCATAACCCACGTAGCCTGGAGGCGCCCCAATCAGTCGGGCCACCGCGTGTCGTTCCATGTACTCGGACATGTCGATTCGGACAACCGCGTCTTCACTGTCAAACAGAGTTTCGGCTAAGGTTTTCGCCAGTTCTGTCTTGCCGACCCCTGTCGGTCCCAAAAAGATGAAACTACCGATCGGCTTACTCGGATCCTTTATTCCTGCCCGAGCACGTAGGATTGCTTCGGATACGAGCCGAACGGGTTCGTCTTGCCCGATCACTCGCTCATGCATAATCGATTCGAGCTGAAGCAGTTTCTGCTTTTCACCTTCAATGAGGCGAGTCACCGGAATACCCGTCCAGCGGGATATGATGTCTGCGATCTCCTCTTGGGAAACCTCTTCCTTGACTAATGAACTTTCGCTTTGGTTGGCCTCCGCATCGGCAAGCTTCGCTTCCAACTGGGGAAGTTTACCGTGCTTGAGCTCCGCCGCCTTGTTCAAATCATAGGCCCGTTCCGCTCGCTCAATTTCCGCCTTGGTCGACTCGATCGACTCACGCAACTCTTGCAGTTCGGAAATTGAAGCCTTCTCGTTTTGCCATTGTTGACGTTGGGCCGTTTCCTGCTCTTTCAAATCGGCGACTTCTTTTCGCAGGGTTTCCAAACGTGACTTCGATGCATCGTCCTTCTCCTGCATCATCGCCGCTTCCTCGATCTCTAGCTGCATGATCCGTCGCGTCAGGGCATCCAAACCCTCAGGCATGCTGTCCATTTCGATGCGAATGCTCGCACACGCCTCATCGACAAGATCGATCGCCTTGTCGGGCAGAAACCGGTCGGAAATGTACCGATCTGAAAGTACGGCGGCACTCACCAAGGCATTGTCCTGAATGCGGACCCCGTGGTGAACCTCATAGCGTTCTTTAAGTCCTCGCAAAATGGAGATGGTGTCCTCAACGTTAGGCTGCTCAACCAGCACACTCTGAAAGCGACGCTCCAAGGCCGCGTCTTTTTCGATATGTAGCCGATACTCATCTAGTGTCGTTGCCCCAATACAGTGCAGCTCACCTCTCGCCAACATGGGCTTGAGCAGATTCCCAGCATCCATCGCCCCTTCCGCTTTACCCGCTCCAACGATCGTGTGCAACTCGTCGATAAACAAGATAATCTGTCCTTCAGAAGCCTTCACTTCCTGAAGCACCGCTTTCAATCGCTCTTCGAATTCCCCTCTAAATTTTGCCCCTGCCAGCAACGATCCCATGTCGAGTGAAAACACTATCCGGTCCTTCAATCCTTCCGGCACATCGCCACGCACGATTCTCTGGGCCAGTCCTTCGACAATCGCAGTCTTTCCCACACCGGGTTCACCAATCAAGACAGGATTGTTTTTCGTCTTGCGAGAGAGGATACGAATGACACGGCGAATCTCATCATCCCGCCCGATTACCGGATCCATTTTCCCGCTTCTGGCCCGCTGAACGAGATCCATTCCGTATTTCTCGAGGGCTTGAAATGTGGCTTCCGGATTCTGGGTGGTTACCCGCTGATTGCCACGCACGGCCTTCAATGCCGGTAGGACCTTTTGCCGATCTAAATTGAAACTACGGAAGAGGTTGGCCAGGGATGACGGTTTTGCCACCTCCACTAATGCTAGAAAAAGATGCTCCACGCTAATGAAGTCGTCCTTCAAGTTAGATGCCTCCTTCTCCGCTCTTGTGAATACATCGTTCAAGGCCGGTGTAATGAAAATCTTACTGCTATCCACCGATCCCGAAACGCTCGGCAGCTTGCTGATTTCGCGATCGAGACTCAGCGCCATCGCATTAGGCGTGATCTCGAGTTTTTCCAGCAGACCTTGAACAATCCCTCCATCCTGAGCAATCAGCGCAGACAGTAGGTGAAGCGTCTCAACCTCGTTATTCTTTTTGCGACGCGCAATTGCCTGCCCTTCGGTGAGCGCATTGCGGGCCATTTCAGTGAGTCGATTTGGGTCTATCATTTAG
>JAUHWE010000777.1 GCA_030424825.1 Verrucomicrobiia bacterium | reverse complement strand
AGGAGATATTGAGGCTTCATGAATCGTTATTCTGTTTGTTAGTCTTTAGGATCGATTAAGTTGCATATTTCAAGAATTTGCCAATGGCTTTGAACGCTGTTATTGTAGTTACCGACGATTCCAAGAACCTTGCAAGGATGAAGGTTTCGATTTGATCTTGTAGTTATATTTGAGATTCAAAATTTGGCTTTTGAGTTGAGTAGTACCCAGAGGGTATGGCGATTCGAAGAAGCGAATTTTGGGCTCAAATAAGACCAAAGAACGAAGAAATTCGATTGATTGGACACTCTCTAAAAGAGTGTCCAATAAGTCGATTTCACTCATTGATAGAAAGCGTAGAGTGGGTTTGTCGGAGACCCCGACCTGTCGGTGGTTGACCCGCCAATTGGGATGAATGTCGCCTCGGCGAGACGACCTACAATATAATAGTCAGGAGAATATCTGACCACTACCAGGAATTTGTTGGAGACGATTTGAGCCGGGAGGGAACCGCCCAATTTCCGGACTTACTCCATTCGACATCCGACGAAACCGTAGCGTTTGGATGGATTGTTTTCGAATCTCGTGAAGCGCGTGACGTGGTGAACGAACGCGTCGAGGCGGATCCCCGCATGGCAGAACTGGTAGCTCCCTTGCTTGATCCTTCAAATCCGATCTTCGTCCCAACTCGCATGGCCTATGGCGGCTTCAAACCGCTGGTTGGCACGGCAAGCTGAGAAACCGGATAACAAATATAAATAGTCCCGGTTATGGATTCGCGATCCATCCCAGTTTGAGCCGGTAATAGGATCCTAATACTTGCCACTTCACTGAAAACAATCTGACCTAGGGACCAATTAGAGGTCCTTTTCAATACACCACGATAAAATGGCAGAGAACGAACCAAAAGAAACCCCGCAACTCAAACTCTGCGCCGCAGAATGGACGCTCATGAGGCATCCCTCGGCGGAAAATGAATGGTCCATGGACCGCAAGGTAAAGGAAGCGAAGGCGGCTGGATTCTACGGATTCAGCGCCGGCCCTAGCCCCGAAGTCGTGCAGGCCTGTGCCAAGTGGGGAATGGAGCTAGTCGGCATGGTCGACATCGGCAGCGCTCAGGAAGTAGAGGATAAGCTGCATCGCTTTAAGGGCTCGGGAGCGGTTCACGTAAACGTGCAGCTTTGCGATCACGACACACCTATCGAAACGGCGGTACCGATCGCCCGGGCAGCCCTGCAGTATGGCGAGTCGCTAGGATTGAAACCGGCGATCGAATGGCATCGCGACACCTGCACCGAGACTCCCGAAAAGGGACTGGACTTGATCGATGAATACCAACAGCGTTACGGGGAAACGCTACGGGTCAACTTCGACCATTCTCACCCCGCAGTGGTCAAGCACCTGTCTCCCGACAATTTCTGGGAGCGTCTTTCCGAATACCGCGTCGACCTTTTCAAGCAGAGCGAGCTCATTCACTTCCGCCCCTTTACCGGCTCGCACTGCCAAACCCCGATCACCAATGGCAGCGGCAAGCTCGATCTGGATTTCATTGCCTGGCGGGATTCGTATCTACGACCCGCGCTCGCCGCGTGGCTCGAAGACGCCCCGCCGGATCAAACGCTTTGGGCCGTGGTAGAATTGGGGCCGAAAGGATCTGGCTATGCGCTTAACTCCTTCCCCCATGTATGGGACGATGCCATCGTCGCCAAAAATGAAATACAGTCCGTTTGGAATGAGCTGATTGAGGCAGAGGGTAACAGGTAAGCCGGTCTAATTGTAGGGGCACCGTTTTGGGGCTCCTACATGAGGCGTAGCTCACTCGCTTTAGCGTGAGCAATCTAAGACTGAAGGATCCAATGGGCTCACGCTAAAGCGAGTGAGCTACTTTTGATCAAATAAAGCGTCCCCGGCATGTTTTAAGGTAGCGGGCGATCTCCGAGCGCCCACAGTGAAAGAGTAGCACAGGCTTCCAGCCAGCTTCAGTTGGCAGTAAACAGGCAGGATGCCTGTTCTACTCTTGAAAGTCTGAATGGATTAAAGCAGGTGCTAGTTTACCGAAAAACGAGGTAGAGATCGAATTGGCACCCGATTTGGGCTCCAATAATGACTCACTATCAATACAAGCCCAATCGCTCGAAGACACTGCAATCGGCGGTGATCTAGACAATTCGTTTCCCAACACCGGC
>JAUHWE010000099.1 GCA_030424825.1 Verrucomicrobiia bacterium | reverse complement strand
CTGAATAGACTGGCAAGTAGGTAAAGCCATCGTAACAATTACCCCGATACATACCTCCGTTCTTCATGGCTACCTTAAGCATCTGCGAATCCACGAGCAAGGGGTAGCGAATGGCAATACAGCTCATTCCTGCCGTTTCAGAAAAATACGCTAGGGCATCTTCAGCGGCCTGTTTACTCAGTCCATAACTGTTGCGAGGAATCGCTGGCATGTTCGAATCCATTGGAATGTAGGGCAGAAAATTTGGATGCCGCATCCGATCTTTAATGGGCAGCTGCCCATCCAAGACCTGTACGGAACTGGAAAAGACGATACGCCTACATCCCGCATTCGCGGCCGCCTGAAACAGGTTCATGTTCATCTGAACATTTTCGATGTAGACTTCCTGCGGATTTCCACTGTTCCAATTCGAGTGATTGGCAAAATGGGCCAGGACATCCACTCCGATCAGTAGATCAGCGCATTTTCGCCAATCGAGCAGATCGACCACTTCAATGGGATAGGCTGTCTCGTCGCCCGCGATTTTGTCGACCGCCAAAAACTTGATACCCGCCTCGCTAAGCATGCGGCAAACACAACTGCCCAAACGTCCGGCAGCCCCTGTAACGAGAACTTTCATTTCAACAAACTAAATCGTTGGAGCCGCTTTACGCCGCGATTTCCTTCGAGCAGTCTCTGTAAAAACTCGCTCCTAAAATTGAATACATCCATCACTAGTCACTTCGTTTCCAATGTTTTGCGTCCGATCGCTACAAACCCCTTCGGTATTCACCAATTGGTGATGGATCCGTCGCCCCGCTCGAAAACGGGATGGTCGTACTCCGAACCCTTTGTGATCACATTTTCCAGTTCAGTCTTCTCGGGATTAAATTCGATCCCCAACCCCGGCCTCTCATTGGGATACAGCTTCCCGTTCTTAAAGGAAAGATAGTCGTCATTGAGATAGGAGATTTCTTCAGGGCCGTCCTTGGTTAACTCGGTCATGACAAAGCCAGAAGACGATGCCAATACATGCACCAAAGCCGCCGTGGAGATAGGCCCGGTAAAGTGGGGAATCATTCCAACGTAGTGCGTTTCGCAAAGCGCCGCGATTTTCTTCATCTCAGTGATACCGCCCACATTCGGAAGCGTCACTCTAGAGTGGTCGATCAGGTTCTCTTCGATGAGTTCGTTGATGTCCCAGCGATCCCCAAATTGCTCTCCCACCGCGATTGGCACATTGATTCGGTCTCTCAATGCCCGGTACACGCCGGGGTTTTCAGAGCGGATCAAGTCCTCTACAAACAATGGTTTCAAAGGCTCGATCATTCGTGCCATTGTGACGGCCTCGGCGGTATCAAATCTCGTATGAAAGTCCGTGCACCATTGGCCCTTTTCGCCTACACCCTCTCGCACTTGCTCATAAAAGCGGAAGTTCTCATCGAGAAACCGGTGGGAGTCGAAAACGGGCCCATCAGATACCGTCCCAACCCGATAGGCATAGAATCCGGCTTCGATACAGGCCCGTGCCGTTTCCTTAACTGAGCCCTGGTCGGGAAATCCCGTCGAGTAACAGGGCAGATAGTTGCGGGTGAGTCCCCCCAATAATTCGTAGACCGGCGTCTTGAAGTACTTCCCTTTGATATCCCACAGCGCCATATCCAGCCCGCCCATCGCGTGAAGACGCTCTCGACCGGAAGGATAAAAGTACTGCCGATAAACCTTCTGCCACAGATGCTCGATCCGAAATGGGTCTTCCCCGATTAGCATCTCCGCGCAATTCTGGATCATCTCTTTCGACCCGCCCTCGCCGATCCCCGTGATTCCAGCGTTAGTCTCGACCACCACAATGTCCCTCGCCTGGGCAAAGGTTGGCTTCAAGTATTCGGGATCCCGATAGTGGCTGATCTTGGTGATTTTGATTCCTGAATGGATATCGCCAAATAGGGATTTCTGGCCCAGCATAAGCGCACCCACTCCCAAAAGGCTTTGTCGGATAAATTGTCTACGCGGATTGATCATTGATAAACTGGTTTTGATTTTAACTTGTTGTGGAGTTCGGACGGCAGAATCGAACGATGCCTATTACGGTGGACGTCCCGGATAAAGTCACTGTCTTAAAATCAGGTTCTTCAAATGAAGCGGGCGAAAGCTGATTCCGAGCGAATCCTACCTTTTTAATTACGCTCATCATTCGAAATGGGACTGCACATAGGCGCGCATGTGATTGAAATCCTTCTGTAACCTGTCAGTGGTCGTCGCCCCATATTTTTCGAGATCCTTGGTCGTCGTTTGACCATAGCTATTGAAATAGGCTGCGACAGCCGGATCCTCCGCCTCGAAACCCCGGTCGCCACTCGTTTCAATCCACGTGGCCAGCATTGCTTTGAGCGAATGGTGTTGAACAACGTATTCAGGATTGCCGACCAGGTTCATCATCTCGAAAGGATCGCTCTCTAAATCGTAAAGCTCCTCAGGAGCCATCGGCTCCAGCAATCGAGCTTGAGCAGGCGTCAGTAGGGATTTCTCGCCCATGATTTGAAGTAAGTGATACATGGGGTGCATCGCTCTTCGATAAGCAGTAGTCGATTCATTGATCGATCCAGGAATCTTATAATTTCGAATGTATTTGAAATGATGAGTCCGTACCGATCGGCTTCGTGTATTAATATTCCCTATACGGTCTACTGCCGTAAATACCGCCTTCCTCGGCTCTGATTTTTCTCGAAGAAAACTTCTCCCCTGCATCCATTCAGGGATCCTACCGCCCGCCGCTAGAATCGTCTCCGCCACCAGATCAACCCCGCTAATCAGGTCTCTATTTTCTGTCCCAGCCTTAAACCGTGACGGCTTCTCAACGTTATCCGGATAGTAGATGACAAGCGGGACTTGCGTTCCACTATCATAGAGCCAATTTTTGGCGCGTATCATCGGACGACCGTGATCCGACAGAAAGACTACAATCGTATTGTCCTCCAAACCATCGCTTTCCAGCTTCTCTAATATCGCCCCCACCAGCTCATCCGCCCGATTCACATCTTCCAAGTAGCCTGCCCAGTCTTTTCGAGAAACCGGATGATTCGGATAGTAAGGAGGGATTTCCACACCCTCCTCCTCTACTTTCATTTCAGAATCGCGAGCGAATGGACGGTGTGAATGGCTCATATTAACCAGGCCATAAAACGGCTCATTCTCCACCAATTCCTCCCATGACTGAGTGTCCCAGATCTTGCGGGATGTCTTGAAAAGCCAGTCGTCTTTGCCGGTTCCCGTACCCGAAACATTGAAGATATTCCCCGTGAAGTACCCATTCTCACGGAGCATTTCCGGAAGGGTTCTAATGCGTTCTGGAAGGCGAGGCATCAATTCCTCGCTGTACCGCATGTGGTAGGCGCCGAGGGTGGTCTGGTATACTCCTGTCGCCAGCGCCGTACGGCTGGGCGAACAGGCGGGTCCCGTCGTGAACACATTTTTGAACCTCATGCCTCGAGCAGCAAGCCGGTCAATATTGGGAGTATGGACGAACTCGTTTCCATAGCATCCCAAGTCTTGTGACATGTCTTCGGCAATGATCCAAAGAATGTTGGGCCGATCCCCAGCCTTCGAATACAGGAAAGCTGTCGAGCCAAACAGAAACCCGAGTATTGATAATCCGATCAAAGCCCTCATTTCGTCGCCCTTAATTTAATAGCCCGCGACCTTCCCACTTTCCTCAAGGTATTACCCTCTCGAAAGTGACTATCCACCAGCACCACCTTCGGGTTTTCGGGAATCCCTGAGTGATTCAAATTAATATCGGAAAAGGTTAGCTTTAGCGCTTCGCTACCCACCAAGTAGTGACGGTGATCCACTCCGGAAGCCTGGCCATGGTCCTCGGAAAGCTCCAAACTCACGAAACCCAATTTTTCAGGCATCCGGTATCCAAGATTCTCTAGGATACGATACACCATACCAGAGCTCACCACGACATCCGGCTTATACTTGTCCATCCATTTCTGGATACCGACCACACCGACATCTCTTCGCCTTAAAATGGGAATTCGCAGTGACTCGTTTATGAGCGTTGAATAGTATAGGAAAGATGAGGAGAAGAGCTTGTGCCCAATTCCGCCCGAACCATAGGTCATAATGAAACCAACACGACGATAACCCAATTTGCAAATTTGCTCCAGTAGTTCATCCATCATCTGGAGATAATTGGGACAGGCTCTATTGATCGTTGGCTTGATAATACTGTAACCTGGGGTGGATACACAGAACCCAGAAATATCCATATCGAACTGACCCACTCCCTTTTGGAATGGCATCACCACAATGCCCCTTATTCCCCGGGCAATCAAAATGTCGCGCAGGCGTTTGGGAGTCACTCCAAGATCCTGTAAGAACATGAAATCGACGCCGTAACCGTTTTTCTTCGCCTCATCCTCCACGCCTTTGGTCAATGAAACCATCCGCGGATAATCTTGGAGTTCTGATTTGCGAATATCCGAAACGATTACCGCAATAGTAGACAGTCGTTCCTTGAAGCGAAAGGTACGCATGTGTTCCATCAACTCGGCCACTCGGCCATCCTTCACGTATCCAATGCGCTCCGCCGCGAGCCGAATTTCTTCGCGCTTTTTTTCCGAGACTTTCGGACTGTTGCGCAATGCGAGCGAAACCGCGGATACGGAAACCCCCACCTCTCGGGCAAGGTCACGCATACTCACTCTACTACCTTCTGGCTTACTGCTCATACCACCGTAATACTCTCATCTAATCCAATCGTCTAAAATTCAGATTCAACTGCTAGCGACCACTTTTCCGTTTCCCCGCAAAACCAGCGTTCCTACGATCGCCACCGACAATCCCACAAGAACAACCAAGAGGCGTCCTACATCAGAGAAGCCTCCCAACGCCGCGATCAGACCTCCCGTCGCCAGAATTCCGATACCGATTACCCTGATTCCATGGTGGTTTTCCCGATCGGACTCTTGTTCGTCGGACTGGCGACTTTCACTCGCTAATTCCGCATTGATCCGGGCCACCCTGGCAGACTCGTAGTCCAGGTATTGCTGGGTCGCCGTCCCTTGGCGCATCGCATAAAGCTCATAGACGGTCATCAGAATCAGTGGCAACAAAGCCCCGAGGGCCTGGGCTTGAGCCTGGGTCAGTTCATAGACGCCGCTCCACTTGAAGAATGCATTTACCGAAAGACAAATAAGCGTCACTCCAAGAACCGTTCGACCCGTATGTCGTTTCGAAAAGAGAGCCCAAAGCATAGGGATGTACATTGAGCCTCCCGCAACTGCGCCAACCGCCCAAATCACATCCAATATACCTCCCATGCGATCCACCAATAGAGCAATGGCCATTGTCAACAGTCCAAACACCGCCGTCGAGAAACGAGCTACCAAAATGAGCTGCTTATCCGAAGCCGTCGGCTTGAGCGATTTATAAAGATCGTTCGTAAAGACCCCGGAAACGATATTCAGCGTCGTGTTCACGGAACTGGCAGTCGCGAATATCATCGCCCCCACCATCAGCCCTAGCATCCCTATTGGGAGCACTTCTTTCGACATGAACATGTACGCATGGTTGGCTTCCCCGCCCGCAATATCGAGATTGGGATTGTAGATGCGGTAGATCATCGGCGGCAGCATCCAAATGATGGGACTGATCGCGTACAGGCATCCGAACAGCAGTCCCACCTTCCGAGCGTCCTTAGGCGTTTTCACGCTCGTATAGCGCTGCACATAGGCCCAATTGCCCGCGATGAAACACAGATTGTACAAACCGAAGCCGATAAAGAACAAAGGTGTGATTTCGTCCGTGGTAAATGCGAAGAACCCCTCTGGAGACTTCTCCAGAAAACCGCTTAAGCCGCCTACCTTATCCAACGCTAGCGGAACAATGACAATGACCGCCGCAGTCAAAATGATAAACTGCAAGACATCCGTTACGATTACCGCCCACAACCCTCCGGTCGCCGTATAAAGCACAATCACCAGGGCCAGGAATACGACCGCGTATTCAAACGGGAAGCCCGTTGCCCCTTCGACAATCTTGGCCACGGGATACAAAAAGGCCCCACTGGTAAAAACGGAGATCGCCATGAACAGATAGGTATAGGCCTTCTTAACCCCATCACCAAGCCGCGCTCCGATAAATTGAGCCCCGGTCAACACACCGGTATTGCGCCAACGCACCGCAATGAAAGCGGCAATGGCAAACCCCGCTAGGCACATCGTCCATTGTATGCCCACCGAAACCCATCCGTGAATGTAGGCAAGCGATCCCCAGGCTACAAACGTACCCGCAGAAAAGAAGCTCATAAACAGGGAAAGCCCATTGATCCACCACGGAACCGCCCCCCCGCCGGCGAAGAACGTCTTCATGTTCTTGCCCGCCTTGGAGAACGACATACCCGCCGCCAGCACTCCTAAGGTGAATACAAAGATCACGATATAATCTAGTTTAGACATGGGCAGCGAGCTAACGAGGAAAACGGGTAGGAATCGTAAGAAAGGTAAAGTCTCGAGAGCAAAAGTGGCTCACGCTACTTCATTGAAAAACATTCTCCCATCCTCGAACCCTTTAATCGAATGCGTCACAAGTCAACAGTTGACTCAACAAGGGGTCCGAAACGATATCGTCCTCTCCTTTAGAGCGTTCGTTCAGGCACTCTGGCGTTGTAGGTACGGCTTGTCGGCCCAGCGAGCCACATTTCAATAATCAACCAACGCGGCGTAGCACAAGTGCTAGCCCTACGGCAAACGTGTGAAACGGATATCGATGTTGCGAAACTAAATAGCCGTGTAAATCCGCACTTGAAGTTCGGATTAGCACAGAGGGAGTGCTGAAGATTATATTCAGGACAATTGAAGGATATCCAAGTAAGCAGCTTGTTGAATTTCCGATCGAAGCTAAAAAAAATCTAGGGCTAACAACAAATCCCTATTCAATTGCGACATCGGAGGCAACAAATCGAGTTACTTCAGAAATCTGGTGCACGAAAGGCAGCATCGGAATGTACCTCGATCGCAATTTGCAAAGAAACCCAGTCCAAACTGAGCGCCAAGGAAAATGCGAATCGAATACACTAAGAGACTGTCCAATAAATCAAAGATTTATGTAGGGGCATCGCTTGCGGCGACCGCTCAAGTGGCTAAAACTCTAACGATGCGGTCGCCGCAAGCGACGCCCCTACGACAATCGAAAACTTATCAACAACCGTATCCACAATCTAGAGCGGCCAAAAGAAGAGAATGGCGGGCAAGCCGACGATCACCACTAGTATTTCTAGCGGTAGACCCATTCGCCAATAGTCGCCAAATTGGTAGCCTCCCGGTCCCATGATAATCGTGTTGTTCTTGTGCCCAATAGGAGTGAGAAAAGCGCAGGAGGCTGCGACCGCGACGGCCATGAGAAAGGAGTCGGGATTGGCATCCAATCGATTGGCGATCTCCACCCCAATGGGCGCTGCGATCAATGCCGTAGCCACATTGTTAAGGACGTCGGAAAGCGTCATAGTCACAATCATCAAAACCGCTAGAACCGCGACCGTGGGCAACCCCGACGTCCAGCCAACGATTTGATTGGCGATGATGTCCGTCCCCCCACTCGCCTCTAGCGCGGCCCCAATGGGGATCATCGAGGCCAGCAATACAATCACCGACCATTCCACCGATTCGTACACCTGGGAAAGGCTTACAATTTTAATGGAGATAAACGCCACCACTACTACCGCTAGGGCAAGAGGCAAATAGACCCAACCCATGGCGGAGCAGGCGATCGCTGCCGCGAATACGCCGACCGAGATCCACGCTTTGCTCCGTTGAACGATCTCCAGCCCACGGTCGGCTAGCGGCAGACATTCGAGCCACTCCACTACGTCCGACAGCCGATTCTCAGGCCCTTGCAGCAACAACAAGTCCCCCGGCAGAATACGTTCCCGACGCAATCGTTCACGGATCCGCTTACCGCTTCTGGAAATTCCCAGCAAGATCACTCCTTGCCGATAGAGTAGCTTCACATCCATGGCGGAACGACCGGCGATTCGACTATTGGGTGGAACGGCGACCTCCACCAGGGCGGAACTCCCCGATGCGATTTCTTCATGCTTCTTGGACGGACTGTACGCGAGACCCCCTTCACCCAGAAACTGGTCGATCGCTTCCGGACCTCCTTCTACCACTATAATGTCATTTTTTCGAATAGTCTCGCTACGAGCCCCACCAGACATGCGTTTCCCCCGACGGATCAAGCCCAGAATCTGCACGTCGTTTTCATCCGCTACCGATTCAATCGATCCGATCGTCTCATCCACAAATCGGGATTTCTCAGGGACGGAAAGCTCGGAGACATATCCCTCCAAATCCTGCAGTTTAGAAACCGAATCACTATTGCCTCGATCTGACGGCAGCAATCGCCATCCGGCCAACGCCACAAAGAGGACACCCACGATCGCGACAACAAGCCCCACTGGAGCAAAATCGAACATTTCATAGGGGGCCCCCAGGGCATCTTCCCGGAAAGTGGCGATGACGACATTGGGCGGCGTTCCGATCAAGGTGATCATGCCCCCTAAAATTGAGGCGAAAGAGAGCGGCATCAACGAAAGCGCCGGACTCCGCTTGGCCTTGGTCGCCGTTTGAATATCCATGGGCATTAGCAGAGCCAAGGCCGCCACGTTGTTCATGATGGCCGACAACGCAGCTGCCACCCCCGACATGATTCCAATATGAGCACCCAGAGAACGCGTTGAGTCTATAAGGTTCTTCGCGAGCAACTCGATCGCCCCCGACCTATTCAGGCCTTTGCTGATGATGAGCACCAAGGCAATGATCACCACTGCGGGGTGCCCGAATCCCGCAAAGACCTTTTCCTTCGGAACGACTCCCAGCAGATAGGCGAGTACGAGAGCCGAGAAGGCAACTAGGTCGTAACGAAATTTTCCCCAAAGCAAGAATCCGAAAATAATTACGATGAGACCAAACAAAACACTCTGGTCAAAAGTCAGGTCCATAATACGATTCTAGCAATATCCCCAAGATCCCGAGCCGCCTCAACACCTTTCCTCTCACTTTGCGAGATCGACCGCGAGCCTTTGAGAAAGTGCTCAGCCGAAAGAACCTGCCCCATCCCCAATCAGAAACTTGAAGAAAGTGCTCCCCTAAATCTGATTTCTTCGATATTCAGCCCCATTTCAGGTCAAAATTCGTTTATTCGCATCGCAATACCCTCTAGGCAATACTCAAATCACAAGCCAAATTTTGAATCTCAAATATAACTACAGGACCTTGAAAGCGGCTTACCGCGCGCTTTCTTAGAAAAATGCCGTTCCGATTCACAGACTTGCCAGAAATCGAGGCCACTTCGCCATGAACATCCTTGGCCTATCCGCCTACTATCACGACAGCGCCGCCGCTCTGATCGTAGATGGCAACATAGTCGCTGCTGCTCAGGAAGAACGATTTACTCGAATCAAGCACGACTCCGGTTTTCCCCGCATGGCGATCGACTATTGCCTCAAAGAGGCAGGGATCCGTATCGAAGATCTGGATTATGTCGTATTTTACGAAAAGCCGCTTCTAAAATTCGAACGGCTTTTGGAAACCTACCTCTCCTTTGCCCCGATCGGTCTGAAATCATTCCTTAAAGCCATGCCCCAATGGCTTAAGATCAAGCTGCATCTTCCTCGCCAAATCAGAAAAGGCCTGCAAGGGCGATACAACAAGGCCATCGCATTTGTCGACCACCATCAATCCCACGCGGCCAGCGCCTTTTTCCCCAGCCCTTTTGAGGACGCGGCTATTCTGACAATCGACGGAGTCGGCGAATGGGACTGCGCGACAATAGGTATCGGCGATGGCAGGCATATCCAGACACTCCAACGGATGCCATTCCCCCACTCACTGGGATTGCTCTACAGCGCCTTCACCTATTTTTGCGGATTTAGGGTAAATTCGGGTGAATACAAATTGATGGGTCTAGCTCCGTATGGCGAACCCCGATACGCAGAGACCATTAGAGAAAAGCTGATTGACCTTAAGGATGACGGATCATTTGCCCTGAAT
The DNA here is from genome assembly GCA_030424825.1 of Verrucomicrobiia bacterium. Taxonomy (GTDB): domain Bacteria; phylum Verrucomicrobiota; class Verrucomicrobiia; order Opitutales; family Opitutaceae; genus Pelagisphaera. The sequence continues at coordinate 943 of JAUHWE010000099.1, read as the reverse complement.
CTCAAATACTTCAGTTTTTGCCAAGGTCTCAGAATGACAAACTCTGCGTTCGCCGCTCTGTTCGGGGGACCTCCGCGTCAACCCGAATCTCGCATCACCCAAAGGGAAAGGGACCTCGCCGCGTCCATTCAAGTAGTCACCGAAGAGACAGTCATTCGCATGGCCCAAACTGCTAAACGCCTAACCGGCAAAGATCGACTTTGCATGGCGGGGGGCGTCGCCCTCAATTGTGTCGCCAACGGAAAGCTCCTGCGGAAAGGAATATTCAAGGAGATTTGGGTTCAACCCGCATCAGGTGACGCCGGCGGAGCGCTCGGAGCGGCCCTCTTCCTACATCACCAGCTTCTCGATTCCGAACGGCATCCACAACCCAGCGACTCCATGAAAGGGGCTGCCCTCGGACCACGCTTCACTTCGGAAGAAACACAAGAAGCACTCAATCAATGGGGAGTGAAGTACCATGCGATTGACAATGAAACGGAGTTGCTCGAACGAACCGTGGAAAGCCTCGAGAACAATCAAGTCGTTGGCTGGTTTCAAGACCGGATGGAATTTGGGCCGAGGGCACTCGGAAATCGCAGCATCATCGGCAATCCTTGCGATCCTGAGATGCAGGTGAAAATGAATACGCGTATCAAGTTCCGCGAATCATTTCGCCCCTTCGCGCCAAGCGTACTTCTCGAAGATGCTTCGAAGTATTTCGACATTGATCGTCCGTCTCCTTACATGCTTTTTGTCGCTCCCGTCCAGAAGTCACAATGCCTTCCCTGCGAGAAAGAGGAGGAACCCCGCACTAAAGATTCAGATTTAAACCAAATCATTAGTGTCGTTAGATCTTCGATACCATCGGTCACTCACGTGGACTACACTGCCCGCGTGCAGACCGTTAATGAAATTGGCGCGAGCCGCTATTCAAAACTTCTGAGAATCTGGAAACGGAAGA
>JAUHWE010000776.1 GCA_030424825.1 Verrucomicrobiia bacterium | reverse complement strand
ATCCGGTGTGTATTTGAACACTCAGGACTGGAGATTGAATGAGATCCTGAAAGATCATGTGACGCTACCGCATCACTTTCGGAATAATGGCTATATAACTAAAGGGGGAGGAAAAATTTATCACGCGGCTTCCCTGAGAGCGCGTCAGTATACGGGGTTGTTGGATCCCAGACCTTGGGACGAGTACTTCCCTTCAAAAACCCGTCAAATGCCGCTCGAAGTCAGGCCAGAGAAGATCCCTATGAGCGGGAACCCATCTTACTACAACGGACGTATGGACTGGGCGGCTCTGGACATCGAAACCGATGAGATGGCGGATGCGAAGGTTGTTAACTGGGCGACCGAGCAACTGTCCCAATCGCACGAACAGCCCCTCTTTTTAGCCGTTGGCATTTATCGGCCACACATCCCTTGGTGGACTCCAAAAAAATACTTTGAGCAACATCCCTTGAATGAAATTGCCCTTCCTGAAGTCGTAAAGGACGACCTCGATGATGTGCCCGAGGCCGGTATCGCGATGCGCAAGCAAGGCTGGCACCAGTGGATGGTGGATAACGGAAAATGGGAAGAGGCGGTTCAAGGGTATCGAGCGTCGGTGAGCTTTGCGGATGAGATGGTCGGCCGGCTGATCACAGCTCTTGAAGAGGGCCCAAACGCAGCCAACACCATCGTTGTCCTTTGGTCAGATCATGGATACCATTTGGGTCAAAAAGAGCATTGGGAAAAATTCGCCTTGTGGGAGTTGACCACCAGAGTTCCCTTAATCATTGCAGCGCCTGGCGACTACAAGGCGGGCGAACGTTCGAAGCAACCGGTCAGTCTGCTCGACATCTATCCCACGCTTGTCGAGTTGTCGGGTACCCAGTTCGCAGGTAAACTCGATGGCGTCAGCCTGGTTCCACTGCTAAAACGCCCGAGCCTTCCCACGTATCGATCGGTGGTCATAACCCATGGGATTCAGAACCATGCGATTCGGTCCGACCAGTGGCGTTATATACAGTACGCTGACGGATCGGAGGAGTTGTACGACCAGTTAAAAGACCCCAAGAACTTTTACAATTTAGCCGGTCGCGAAGAGTATGGTCCGGTCAAGCGTGGACTTGCTGTCTGGCTGCCGAAAGCGAATGCCGCCCAGCACCCGCTGGAAAATTACAACCAGAAATAGGTAGGGGTCACTTTGAGGGCTTCAACGTGTAAACCGAGGAGTGGGATGGCCCCGGATTCACAAGTCAACTGTCGACCTAAATTTGGATCGAATATTTGAATACAAATCGTAGGTACGGTTGCTGATTAGTCTGGATTTCTTCGAATATTCCCTCATAGATTAGCGGCCAGACTCCCCCTTAACTGCCTTTCACTTCTATTAGATTTTCGCCGTTTCTGTTTAAACGGCGTCGGAGTTGGCGATCCCAACCTAATTTGGTGACTTTTGCCGTTTCTGTTTAAACGGCATCGCAGTTGGCGACCCCAACTACAACTTGTAGTCAAAACGATGAATCAAACTTACAGAATGGGTGGCTCTGCATGCGGGCTGCTCGCGTTCGCTATTGCGGGCATACCCGGGCTCTTTGCCCAAAACGACTCGGAGGAAGTCTTCGAACTCTCTCCCTTCTCCGTAACGTCTGAAAGCGACAACGGCTACGTTGCTACGGACACTTTGGCAGGCACTCGCCTGAAGTCTAATCTCAAGGATCTTGCGGGAGCGGTCCAGGTGGTGACGGAGGCTTTCCTTGAGGACACGGGGTCCACAAATATCGAGGACCTCTTTCTCTATACGACCAATACCGAGGTTTCCGGTCCCGATGGGAACTTCGGAAATGGTGGCGCTGACAGGCGTGATCCGAATGCCTCGACGCGGGTTCGCGGATTGGCCTCTCCTGACCTGACGCGAAGCTTCTTTTTAAGCGACATAGCGCTCGATACCTATAACACGGACCGCGTTACGATAGCCAAGGGGCCAAATGCCATCCTTTTCGGATTGGGTAGCCCTGCAGGTCTCGTGAATAGCAATCTCAAACAGGCCATGTTTAGGGACTCGAATGAGATCCAGCTTCGATATGGCAGCTGGGGTTCCCATCGCGAGGTGATTGATGTAAACCGGGTGTTGGTGGAGGACCAATTGGCGATACGCTTGATCGGTTTGAACAACCAGAACAAGTTTAAGCAAA